>NZ_JAFCUQ010000023.1:0-75465 GCF_049896625.1 Pseudomonas sp. TWP3-1 | reverse complement strand
TCTTTATCGGCGCTTGGGTGAAAGGAGGAGGGGCGAAATCTCCCACGGATCTGTACTGCGTCAACAGTCAGAAGCCAGCCTAGTCCCTCCTCCTCCCTTCAAGTACCAAGCATACAAGCCAGCCTGCTGGCGATGGCAATCTCCCAGGCGCCGATGCAATTGCCGATGTCCCCCCAAACCTGTGGGAGCTGGCTTGCCAGCGATGGCGGCCTATGAGCCGACCAGTCTCTTGCAGATGTACTCATTTCCCACTGTGAGTCAGCCTGCTGGCGATGACATCCTGATAACCGACCAATCTCTACCGGCTGCACTCAATCCCTGTGGGAGCCTGGCTTGCCAGCGATGACGCCCTGCCAGCCAACCAATCCCCAGCTGACTTCACCCAATCCCCCTGTGAGAGCCAGCCTGCTGGCGATGACACCCTGATAACCGACCAATCTCTCTCATGGATACTCAACCCCAATGTAAAACCCGCCGAAGGTAAAGCCATTGCGCAGACACCTGGATAACAGCCGAATATCACTCCAAAGGCCCCATCACCTGCCGATACTTCTCCACCCCCTGCACCGTCTGCCGCGTCAACCGAATCTCCAACCCCAGCGGATCCTCCCGCCGATTCCCACTCAACTGTCGCCAACCCTTATCCGTCTCCCAAACCCGCACCTGCGCATCGCTCACTTCATTCAACACCGCCACCCCCGCAGTCGGCGCTGGCAGCGGATAACGGCTGCGACTCGGCGCCACCGCGCGATACAACGTGTCGCCCTTAAGCCACCAACGCACTCGCTGCAACGCACCCGGCTGATCCGCAGCGCTGCGAATAATATCCAGCCGAAACCCCGTGCTATCGCTGCTACGCACAGTAATCGCGGGCGGGGCAGTCGAAGGCTCATCATCAACTCCAGCCTTCTTCGGCTCGCTCAACTCAATCCCGGCGCGCATCTCCACATCCCGCTGCAACTGATTCATCGCCCGCAACAAACTGTCACTCTGCTCGCCGCTAGCCTGCAAATGACCATCCGCCCGCGTCACACTGTCCAGCCCGCGCCAAGCAATCAGACTGACTACCGCCATCAACAGAATCGCCACCATCACTTCGATCAAAGTGAAACCACGTTGGCCGTTCATTGCACGCTAATCCGGCCAGTCGCATCCCGCAGCACACTCAGCCGATTCAGCCCGTCAGACAACGTCACCTGCAGCGGCGGATTAATCCACTCGGCGTTAAGCACGACTTTCTGTTTCGGCTCCACCCGCACCTCCATGTTCGGACTCTGCCAAGTACGCGGACGCAATTGTGCGTCCGACGCGAAATGCTCAAAACCACGACCGCTTTCACTTCGCCGACTGAAACGAAAACCCTTGGCATCACTCAGCCAGGCAATCGCCCGACCATCCGCCCGCGCTTCCGCCTGCGCCACTTGCAGCAACTGCGCCACACGCTCGGCATCCTTGCGCAGCAATTGCAACGGGTCAGGCTTGATACTCAGACTGATCGCCGCACTCGCGATGCCGATGATCACCAGCACCACCATCAACTCGATCAGCGTGAAGCCCTGTTGCTTGAAGGACTGTTGAAAAACCGTCATCAGATGCGCGCTCCTTTGCGTCAACGTTCATCGTGCACGGCCAAGATGTAAGTCATGTGAAATAAAACCGTGAGAATTGCCGCGTAGTCTGTCAGCAGGGACTAAAAGGAGATTCAGCCCATGAAATTCACCGCACGCTTTTCCCCACCGCAAATGCTCCAGGCAGCCGCACTGCTCGCAGCACTGGTCGGCATCGCGACCTGGTCGTCGCTGCTACTGACCACCGCCGAGTCACGCACCCCGGACGCCGCACCGCAACTGCTCGTGGCGCGCAGTGACAGCCCGGCGTTGCAGTGGTTTTCCAATGAGACTGCGCCGGTGGAGATCAAGGTCAGTGGCGTGATGGCGGGGAGTCGGGGGGCGGTGGCGATTCTCAGCCTGAATGACGGGCCGCCGATGAGCTTTTTGCAAGGGGAGCGGGTGAGTGCGGGGGTGAGGTTGGTGGCGGTGGAGGGGGATGCGGTGGTGATAGAGCAGGGTGGGGAAAAGGTGCGGCTGGAGGTGGAGATGTTGGCGGAGGGGGTGGAGATGCCGAGGTTGGTGAGGCCGTGATTGCGGGGTTGGAATCAGTGACTTCAAAAAATGGGACGCATCAACCGCGTCCTACGGAAAATTGAGCATTTTCAGAAAAACAGGGAGTTTTCCGACAGCTTCTGGCGGTTGGCCGTCGGAAGCGCGGCGTCTAGGATTTGCCGGGACAAATTGATCCCTATGGAGCTTGACCAACGTGCTATTCATCCAGCCAGCGACGACAGCGATTGCTTTACCGAATAGACTTCGAGGCATTAAACCCGGAGGTGCCATGATCGACCCGTCTTTGATCGACCCAATGTGCCCAGTCGTCTCGAACCTTGGTCCGGAAGAGCAGGCTGCGAGCTATGACCGTTGGTTGATCGCCAAAGTGCAGGCTTCCATGGAGGATACTCGACCGAGTATTTCAAATGACCAGGTTATGGCGGAGATGCATGCCCTGATTGAAGCAAAGCGTAAAAAACACGATGCAGGTTGAGTGGCAGCCCGAGGCTCGGGCTGATCTCCTGAACATTCTCGACTACATCAGTGACCGCAATTTTGTAGCGGCTAACAGGCTTTCCCAGGCTATCGAAGGCGCTACGATTACCCTCGCTCAACATCCACACCTCTATCGAGTGGGTAGAGCGCCCGGTACCCGCTAGATGGTCGTGCACCCCAATTACCTGATCATTTATCACGCGGTGGGCAGGATAAATATTTTGAGCGTTATACATGCGCGTCAGGAATATTCGTGATTTGTCGCATACTCACTCCGTCATACAACACTTGTTCAAAATAGAAAATAGCGATTTAAAAATGGGGGCTAATTGATTTTCTATAAATAAATCCGTCGCCACCGAATGCCACTGAATGACGAAAACGCGGCTGTTGATGCTGAAGAGTTTCACGTCTACGATTCATTTGGGGTGGTGTCCTTGGTTTGTCGAGATGTGCTCGCAACCATCACCGGAAACCGGGATCAGTCCTTCTCCATTTTATTTGCTTTCCGCTCAAGTGGTTAACGGTTAAGTAGTGTTATTCGAAATATTTATTTTCAGAGAATAAATATTTCCATTTTATTTTGCGCTTTTATGCCCAATTAAGTTTTCGGTTATGTAAATCGGTACGTGAACTCTACTGTTAGGGGTTAAGGTGTTCAATGTTTGGACTTCGTTGATCTTGATTTTAAAAAGTTCGTCAGTGCCTAATTTTGCGAGTTCAAGCTCACCGCTCAGTTCTTCGTAACGCTGAAATATACCGGAAAATTTACGTTTATCAATAAGTTCGCCATCAATTAGTGTGCCTTTTGAAAGCCCTTTCAAAGATGTCACAGTTTCATTGTTCATTTTTTTAGCCTTTATAAAATAGTCGTGAATAGCAAAAATAGCGTGTTCGAAAAATCTTCGCACTGTTATATATGACAGTTTTTTAGTTGTTTTCGCGATAAGTGATTTTTTTATATGACTAGCTACTGCTGAGAACCCAGGATGACGTCGAGATGTGCCGGAAAAAATAGAACGATTCTTGTGGCCGAGGTTGTCAGTTACGCCTGACAACCTCGGCCATTTTGTTTCAGATCTGTTGATCGATAGCGATCAGCCGATCACGTCTTCACCTCAACATTATCCAACGCCTGATTCACCGCCAATTCCCCCAGCATCACAATCTGCGCTATCCCCAGCGCGGTTTTGCGGTGGGCGGGTTCTAGGATGGCGGCGAAGTTCTGCAGCATTTCGCTGGCAGAACCAAGCGATTCGCTGGCGTTGGCCAGGAGGGATTCGGTGTCGTAGGCGGTGTTGGCGATGAACATGGGGTCGTGTTTGTGGTGGCTGCCCATGACTCGTTGTTGTGGGGTGAGGTAGTGGTCGAGGGCGCGTTCTGCGGCTTCGTTGAGGGTTCGCGAGTCGGGGAATTTGTAGGGGGAGACTGGATCGGTTTTTGTTTCTGGTGGATTCGGTGTTGGCTTGATCATGATGTAACTCCAGATGAAAAGTGGAGCCATCACCTTCGCGCTACCAAACGGAGGGTGGTGGCCATACGGAGGTTGGTAGACCGGTCACCTGGATACCCGGCGCGTCCGAGGACGCCCTACGCATGGCCACCATAAACAGAGGACGAAACGATCCCTGCAAAGGTTTGCTATGCGTCAGGTGAACCGGGCTACCAAACCCGATCGCTGCGTTTTACAGCGACCGGCCAACGATAGAACCCACGCCAAAAGCGCACAAGCCGGCGGATTCTGGCGTAGTCGTAGGCAATGACGCAAGGCGTTGTAGGCTTGGTGAAGTAACGGTGGGTGTCTTTAAACGTTGTGTGAGGAATTGGTTAAACGGGTGGATCAAAGGCTGGCCCTCACCCCAGCCCTCTCCCGGTGGGAGAGGGGGCCGACCGAGTTGTCTGGCGTTGTACATCGACCTGAGGAACCGAGTCGATTATGGATTCAACGCATCAGGACAGTCATCGGTCCATCGCGTAACCGTCATGGCATTAAACGGTTCGCGCCCGAAAAACCAGCGGTGAATCTATTTAAGCAGGGACGTAGCCGACCATCACCCTCACGGGTGATGGGTTCGACGCATCGTGCGAATTAGAAATTCGGCGTGTAGGAGAAGCCTTGCGACGCTTCGGTATCGGAGAACGGTACAACCGGCGTTTTCTTGTTGAACAGGCCATTGACGACCGAGCCTGGGAACATTTCGATGGAGTTATTGAACAGTTCGACGTTGCGGTTATAGATAGTGATGGCCGCACCGACGTTTTCTTGTTGTTCGGCAATCTCACGCATCATGTTGTTCGCCGCTTCGGATGCTTTCAGGTCAGGGTAAGCCTCGAAGGTAACGCGCAAGCCACCCATCAGCTCCCTCGAAGCGGTTTCTACTGTCGCGAGGGCGTTGCCGTCCGCTCCAGCAGGCAGGCTGTGGATCGCGCTGCGAAGACCGGTGATTTTTTCGAGGAGGCTGGACTCGAAGACCATGAAGTCTGCGAGCACCTTTTGCAGCTGATCGAGCACCTTTGTCTTCTGGCGTTCGTAAACGAGGACGTCCGACCAGGCACGTTGTACCCGATTGTATCCCCCGATAATGCCGTTGTAGATGACGACGCCCGCTACGATGATGACTACAGCGATAACAACGGCGAGGGTGAGTGTGATGTCCATGGCTTACTTCTCTTGGCGGCTTGTCAGGGGGGAGGAGGCAAAGTTGTCATCGTGCAGTTCGCTGAGTGCATGGCTCCATTGGAGCGCAGACACCAGGCGCGGCAGTTCGATACCCGCAGCAATTTCTGCGTAAAACTCTTTGGGTGAAGACAGCGAATATTGCGTACCGAACGTGAGCAGGTCGCTGCTGGCGAAGCTGAGGCACAGTTTTCCGCTGTCGGCGAACTCCAGGTTCGGAACCTTGAGTACGTTGAATACTTTCAGCAAGTGCAGCACCGTCGAAGGTTTGATGAATTTCGCACAGGTCATCTCGCTGCGCCCGGTCAAACGGAACGCTTTATTGAAATCCGGAGAAGCGGTGTCCATGCGGCTCGGATAGTCGTTTTTTGATTGCCCATCAGTTCTGACTGATACGCCGGTGACCCATGGAAAGTCGATGACCAGACTGTAGCGGTCGTAGTGGTCATACACCACTCGAGTCTGTGTTTTGGTGCCTCCCTTGCCGTCGCTAACGGTGGTTTGTTCCGTTCGTTTGTCGACGTAGTGCAGGCGGTGGTACTCGTAAGGGAGGTTGTGCAGCGGGCCGGTAAATACACCCTGCATCGACTGTTGCAACTCGCGGCTGTAGTTACCCCGCCGGTAATCAGCAAATTGCGCATCCAGCTTGTTGAGGGTATAGCGCGGGTCTGCTTCCAGGCGGGTCAATCCGTTGTGGAAGTAGGATGACAGTCGAGCCATTTTGCTGCTGAGCGAAGGCAAGCGATCAGATTTGGATTTCATCCATGCCAGACTCCCGCCGGTACACACGATGCCGAGCATACAAACGGCCACGCCGAACAAGTCGGGGTCAATTTGCAGACGGTAAAAAAAAGCAGCGACGGTATAGCTATGCACATACTTGGGAAAGGCCACGGTGCTCGCAATCAATAACAGGCCCGCGCCGAAAAACCACCATGCGCGTGCAAAACTGTATTTGAGCGGGCCATTGTATGAGACGAACTCATGGATCGTCTTTAACAGGTCGGCATTCGATTCAGCCGTGGCAAGACTGGCTTCGCTGTCAGCCAGCAACTTGTTTAATCTCGCGTTCTGCGATGTGTTGGCCATGTCAGGTATCCATTGTTTCAGGGATGCCTGGTGCGGGAGCAACGGCCCGGATTGAGGATTTGGCTTTGTTCATAAACTGTCAGAAATGTTGAAAAGGAGTGGACGATACCATTGTTGTGCCATCACCGCTTCTGGTGGATAGCAGGCTTTGGCAGTGGTCGAGCGGATGTCGGGATCGCCTGGTGATTGATTGGGTGTTCTTTCCTGGTACTCCGGAAGCGGAAGCGAGCCCTCACCCCAGCCCTCCCGAAACGTCGGACAGCCCGGAGGGAGAGGGGGCCGACCGAGGTGTCTGGCGTTTTACGTCGACCTGAGCGACCGAGTTGATTATGGATTCAACGCAGTTAGACGGGTTACCACAAGTGAGTGACTAACCCGCGTCGTCTGTAGCTGGTTTTGGAGGCGCATCAGGACACTCATCGGTCCATCGCGTAACCGTCATGTCATTGAGTTCTTCACCAATGGTGTCGACGCGCAGGCAGGCGCCTTTCTTTGAATAGAACAAGATGCAGCGCGAGCTATCAAAAGAGCAGGTATCGAGCTCCAGGAAATTGCGTGCAGCCAATTCCCGTTCCACGCCACTGTATTCATAGCCATCGCTGATGTGCATCGGGGTTGGGTTCCATCCTTGTTTGATCAACTTGGACCTGGCCGCCATCAAACGCTCGCCGACGGCGATACCTGCTGTCGCGCGCTTGTCGTTTGACGGCTGTGAGCCGTCGGCAAACGCGACGGTGGTACTCACGCAGTAAATCGCGACGAGCATGAGGATCGAAGCCTTCATGTGACAGTTTCTCCAGGTGGTTTATAGCTTGCCTTATGCGTCGCGCAGGATGCCTGAGGCGACTGTAGCGCTCGACAATTCTGACGTTCTCCAGCCGCCATAACCTTTGATGATTTGAGCGCAAAGCCCGCAATTCAGAAAACCGGATTTCCCCTACAGCAAACACCGATCCATCCTGCATTCAAACCAGAGTCCGTTCGCCAAAGTCCCCCGTTTTCAGAACGGGACACGGACGTGACCAGACTCATCCCGCAAAGCGAGTTGCATGGCCAACGTGAGCAGATCCTCGATTCCTACCAAGCCATGGAAGACTTCCGACAGGCATTGAATCTCCCGGATGACCTGCCCGGATTCGATGACCTGCTAAACGCCATGGGCCTGCATCGTTCCAACTACATGCAAGCTGCGAATGAGCGAAAACTCATCGATGCGGTGCGTAACGGTGAGTGGGCACTGGTGAAACCTCGCGTAGCTGCGGATAACGGCGGCGCCTCCTGGAACGGCTTCAAGCCCAAACCTGAGCCACCTCCGGCACAACATCTGGTGGAGGAGCACGCCTACACGTTGCCGCAACCTGCGGAATCAGGTTTCCACATCGTTCAGAAAAGCATGACGCTCGAAGCACTCGAGCGGGAGCTTTACGAAATCAGGCCCGGCGACGCACTGCGTCGCGAATTCCGCTCACTCAATCGACATCTCGGTGAGCAAGTCAAGCCAGGGCAAATGGTCTTGTTCAGCGACTCACGCAATTACATGTGCCGGCGCGAAGAAGCACAGATGATGGCCGCAGCGGAAAAGGTCAACGAGGCGCTGAAAGAGCTAACAGATGAAGAAGCTGCGTTCATGGTTGAGCACCATGAGGTGATTGAGCCGTTTCTGGAGGTGTCGGCGGGCACATTGGGCGTTGCGTCATTCATGATCGGCCACCATTTGGAAGGATTGAAAAACACCCTCAAAGAGTTGGAGCAACTGCATCAGCAGCAATACACCCAACATCGCCATCTGCATTCCCCTGAGTTCTTTGCCAAACGCAAACGTCTGATGGCAAAACTGGATGCCAGCCTTGGGCCGCTGGTACGCAAGGGTACCGGTCTGCCAGATCATCCAAAACTCAAACGTGCACTGGGATTGTCCAGCCGCCGAATTGTTCACCGATGGGGCAAAGCAGGTTCATCGGCGCAATTGCCCGGATATGCAACGAACATTGCAGGTGTTGCCAGAGCAGCGAAATACATGAAGGGCGGTGGCTATCTGGGCATTGGTCTGCAACTGGGCGCATCCACCTCAAAAATCTACGAGGTATGCGCCTCAGACCGCGAGGCGGAATGCAGGCAAGTGAAGTTTGTCGAAGGAGGGAAAATGGTTGGCGGTACAGCTGGGGCTCTCGCTGGTGGATATATAGGAGGCAAAGTAGGTTTGGCGGTTTGCGCGAAGTTGAAGGGAGTAGGGAAACTTGTTTGTGTGCTTGTAGTCGGCGCGGCGGGATCGGTGGAAACAGGAACAAAGATGACCGAGCTAGGAGAGTTAGTGGGGCAAGAAATTCATGAGTATTCCGAATAATGGAGATCACCAGCACACTATTCGCCTGGGGCTGTGGGGCGTTGATCCTGCTGGCCTTAATCAACTGCGCAATGATCTTCTACGCCGTCTATACAAAACTCGACGCTCTGGAAAATCACTTTGATGAGTGGCTTCACCTAACCATGTACTCGCGATCTTCAGGTGGGAGTTTTCACTGGAGATCTCTGCGAATGGCAGAAGTCAGCAGGTTGATTACATCCAAGAGTATCCAACGTCAGGAACCTCTGTTGATTGACGCCGTTCAGCGCCTTCCCAAAGGTCTTAAGTTTTGGGCGACGCGTCCATTTCATGTCGGCTATTTCGTGTTCGGTGGGACGACGGTGCTTTGGCATTACGGGAAATACAGAGGTTTTTTGTAATTGGGGCAGAGAGAAAATCAGTGCCTCGATGGAGTCGTTTACGAAGCCACTTCACATGATTGAAATCAAACTTCTGTTTGCGGCTACAAGCATTGCGTTACTGGTTCTGATCATCACCAACGTCCTGGTGATGATCTATGTCGGTTATTTCAAACTTTCCGAAATTGAGTCGCACCTTGAAAACTGTCATCTGCTTCACACCCCCCCGCAGAAAGGAAGTGGCGGTTTTTGGGAACGCAGGTACCGGCTCAATTTGATCACTGCGTTACTTCGTAAACGTCCTTCACGTCTGCTGCTGGATGATCCGAGCGCCATAGAAGATGTCCGGAGCCTTCCGCTGAATTTGCGGCGGTGGGTCGAAATTCCCTATCGATTCAACGCATTTTCTCTGCTGGGAATTCTGGCTTTGTATGGTTGGGCGGAATATCTAGGGTTGCTGAAGTAAGCGCCCTCAATGACGCGCTCGTCTGTCAAACGCCTATCGCGAATAGGCCGGGTGCCGTGGGGGCAATAGCAAAGATAATGACTGCGAAATGGGGACAGATTTATTTTAAGAAACACAATCTGTCCCCTCCAAATGCCCGGAGATGCGTCGCAAAAAGAATTATTTTTGTGGCCGAGGTTGTTGGTTACAACTGACACCCTCGGCCATTTTCTTTTCGTCTGAGCGACAGCGATCAGCCAATCACGTCTTCACCTCGACATTATCCAAGGCCTGATTCACCGCCAATTCCCCCAGCATCACAATCTGCGCTATCCCCAGCGCAGTCTTGCGGTGGGCGGGTTCTAGGGTGGCGGCGAAGTTCTGCAGCATTTCGCTGGCAGAACCAAGCGATTCGCTGGCGTTGGCCAGGAGGGATTCGGTGTCGTAGGCGGTGTTGGCGATGAACATGGGGTCGTGTTTGTGGTGGCTGCCCATGACTCGTTGTTGTGGGGTGAGGTAGTGGTCGAGGGCGCGTTCGGCGGCTTCGTTGAGGGTCCGGGAGTCGGGGAATTTGTAGGGGGAGACTGGGTCGGTTTCTGTTTCTGGTGGATTCGGTGTTGGCTTGATCATAGATGTAGCTCCATATGGGACTTAAGGAGCCATCACCCTCGCTACCAAACGAAGGGTGGTGGCCATACGAAGGTTGGTAGACCGGCCCATATGGAAAATCCGGCGCGCCCGAGGGCGCCCTGCGCATGGCCACCATAAGACAAATGCCGAAAGGGCATCTGCGCATGGTGACGTTATGCGTCATATGGGAAACCGGGCTACCAAACCCGATCACTGTTTTTCAGTGACCCGGCAACAGTAAAACCCGCACCCCAGACGCACAAGCCGGCGGATTCTGGCGTAGTCGTAGGCAATGACGCAAGGCGTTGTAGGCTTGCTGAAGTAACGGTGGGTGTCTTTAAACAGTATTTAAGAAATCGGTTAAACAGGCGCGCCGGGGTGGCCATGACCGGCAAAAGGCAGACATTCAGTCAAGAGGCAGCTAGCGGCCAGAATGGCCATCCTTCAGGATGGTTAGCAGCCATGAAACGGATGTTGAACACCGGCCGCTTTGAACCGAACGAAGCTCTTGAAGGACGTTTGAGAAGCCTATAGCGATCATTCGATCAAGTCGGTTGAACGTGGTTTTGTGAGGGGTGTTCAGAGCTTACCAATGCCTTTAATATCGGCGCCCCTCAAAAATGTCACGGTCAAAACAGTTTGATACAAAACCGAGCGGGCCAAAGGAAATGGAAAGCAGCATTAAGTTATGGAAAAACAGAGCAAGGTCAAACACTGGGCATATCCATTCAAGCTGAAGCGAGCAGGTAGCCAACACGTCGAGGCACAGGATCCCAAGCAGTTCTATGAAGCATTGGCTAAGGCCCACGGCGGGTTCTATCCAATGGGCACTAATGGTTCCTGGCATGGCGGAATTCATTTTGATCAGGGAACGGGAGATGCCCTCGACCAAACGTCAGTGCGCTGCATCGCCGATGGACAGGTGATCGCATATCGCGTCGACGAGACGGCTCCCGTCACAGAGTATTTCGGTGAGCATCCGTTACTTGGAGAGTAATTAATGCGTAATTTACATCTGGCAGCGTACACAGTTTTTGGGCTGGCTTGCCTCTCATCTGCGACGGCGGCTGAATTTGACTACAAACGAGTCTACCAAGCCGATGCAGGAATAATCGGCAAATATGTCGTCAGATATTTGAGAACATTCGATTCTCCATGCGTACGGGTGCAATCGCTCCTGCCGGGGGGCAATGGGAAAATAGTTAAAGAAAAAGAACTATGTTCTATTGACGGCAAGAGCTTTCTCAATGGGTACACTCAGGTTGAATTGAAAAAGGGTGAGTTTCAAGATGGGAAGTTGACTTTTCTGTTTGAAGTGATGCCGCTTGAGCCTGCTCCCGAATTTTTAAAAAAATGTACTGTTCCATTTAATGAGGGAGCGCCTCAGGAACTTGTTTGTGAAACTGTAACGCCATGAGTTGAAAAGAAACACTAAGAAGTTTTGGTAATCATTCATTCCTTACTCCATTCAAAGGGGAGTGTTCCCCTTTGGGTGCGAGGTGATCCTCCTGCTTAACCTGAATGCAGAGTGCCAATTTGAAGATAGTTAAATCTACCCGTTTTGATGATGCCGACGACGATTTGGGGTACGAATACTGTGGTTGTTACTACGATATACATCATGGAGGGGATGTTTTTCTGATCAGGATTTACGATACCGACCTTGGGCTGGCAACAGTAGTACTTCCGACTACGATGTCAAAAAATAGTAGCGCTCAGAGCGCTTGTTCAATTCTTACAATCCGAACTGGGAGTGCTCAGAGTCGCTCTCTACAAGGGCGATTTGGGTAGCTACGCCGAGCTCGACCTCAATAGCTTGGCATTCTGCTCCGCATGAAGTTGCTGGCGAACAAAAACATGGGGAGATGGCCCTAACTGCAGCCTACGGACGTGTCTTGCGTTGTACATCGACCTGAGCGACCGAGTTGATTATGGATTCAACGCAGTTAGACGGATTACCACAACTCAATGATTAACCCGCGTCGGCTGTATCTGGTTTTGGTGGCGCATCAGGACACTCATCGGTCCATCGCGTGACCGTCATGTCATCGAGTTGCTCACCAATGGTGTCGACGCGCAAGCAGGCACCTTTCTTTGAATAGAACAGGATGCAGCGCGAGCTATCAAAAGAGCAGGTATCGAGCTCCAGGAAATTGCGTGCAGCCAACTCCCGCTCCACGCCACTGTATTCATAACCATCGCTGGTGTGCATCGGGGTTGGGTTCCATCCTTGTTTGATCAACTTGAACCTGGCCGCCACCAAACGCTCACCGACGGCGATACCTGCTGTCCCGCGCTTGTCGTTTGACGGCTGTGAGCCGTCGGCAAACGCGACGGTGGTACTCGCGCAGTAAATCGCGACGAGCATGAGGATCGAAGCGTTCATGTGACAGTTTCTCCAGGTGGTTTACAGCTTGCCTTAAGCGTCGCGCAGGATGCCTGAGGCGAAAGTAGCGCTCAACAGTTCTGACGCTCTCCAGCCGCCATAACCATTGATGATTTGAGCGCGAAGCCCGCAACTCAGAAAACCGGATTTCCCCTACAGCAAACACCGATCCATCCTGCATTCAAACCAGAGTCAGTTCGCCAAAGTCCCCCGTTTTCAGAACGGGACACGGACGTGACCAGACTCATCCCGCAAAGCGAGTTGCATGGCCAACGTGAGCAGATCCTCGATTCCTACCAAGCCATGGAAGACTTCCGACAGGCATTGAATCGGCCGGACGATTTGCCGGGATTCGACGACCTGTTAAACGCCATGGGCCTGCATCGTTCCAACTACATGCAAAGCGCGAATCAGCGAAGACTCATCGATGCGGTGCGTAACGGTGAGTGGGCACTGGTGAAACCTCGCGTCGCTGCGGATAACGGCGGCGCCTCCTGGAGCGGCTTCAAGCCCAAACCTGAGCCACCTCCGGCACAACATCTGGTGGAGGAACACGCCTATACCTTGCCGCAACCCGCGGAATCGGGTTTTCACATCGTTCAGAAAAGCATGACGCTCGAAGCACTCGAGCGCGAACTGTACGAAATCACTCCCAGCGATGCACTGCGTCGCGAATTCCGCTCACTCAATCGACATCTCGGTGAGCAGGTCAAGCCTGGGCAAATGGTTTTGTTCAGCGACTCACGCAATTACATGTGCCGGCGCGAAGAAGCGCAGATGATGGCCGCAGCGGACAAGGTCAACGAGGCGCTGAAAGAGCTAACAGATGAAGAAGCTGCGTTCATGGTTGAGCACCATGAGGTGATTGAGCCGTTTCTGGAGGTGTCGGCGGGCACGTTGGGCGTTGCGTCATTCATGATCGGCCACCATCTGGATGGATTGAAAAACACCCTCAAAGAGTTGGAGCGACTGCATCAGCAGCAATACACCCAGCATCGCCATCTGCAATCCCCAGAGTTCTTTGCCAAACGCAAACGTCTGATGGCAAAGCTGGATGCCAGCCTTGGCCCGCTGGTACGCAAAGGCACCGGTCTGCCAGATCATCCAAAACTCAAACGTGCACTGGGATTATCCAGCCGACGAATTGTTCACCGATGGGGCAAAGCAGGTTCATCGGCGCAATTGCCCGGATATGCAACGAACATCGCAGGCGTTGCCAGAGCAGCGAAATACATGAAGGGCGGTGGCTATCTCGGCATTGGTCTGCAACTGGGCGCATCCAGCTCAAAAATCTACGAGGTATGCGTCTCAGACCGCGAGGCGGAATGCAGGCAAGTGAAGTATGTCGAAGGAGGGAAAATGGTCGGCGGTACAGTTGGGGCGCTTGGTGGTGGATATATTGGAGGGAAAGTAGGTTTGGCGGTTTGCGCGAAGTTGAAGGGAGTAGGGAAACTTGTTTGTGTGCTTGTAGTCGGTGCGGCTGGATCGGTGGAAGTAGGCACCCAAGTGACTGAAGGTGGTGAGGTTTTAGGACAAAAAATCTACGAGTACTCCGAATGATAGAAATCACCAGCACATTTTATGCTTGGGCTTGGGGGGTGCTGATCGTCATGGCCTTAATCAACTGCGCAATGATCTTCTACGCCGTCTATACAAAACTCGAAGCTCTGGAAAGCCACTTTGATGAGTGGCTTGACCTGATCACGGACTGGCGGTCTTCAGGGGGGAGTTTTCACTGGAGATCTCTGCGAATGGCAGAAGTCAGCAGATTGATTACATCCAAGAGTATCCACCGTCAGGAACCGTTGCTGATTGACGCCGTTCAGCGCCTTCCCAAAGGTCTTAAGTTCTGGGCGACGCGTCCATTTCATGTCGGGTATTTCGTGTTCGGTGGGACGACGGTGCTTTGGCATTACGGGAAGTACAGAGGCTTTTTGTAATGGGGCAGAGAGAAAATCAGTGCCTCGATGGAATCGTTTACAAAGCCACTGCACGTGATTGAAATCAAACTTCTGTTCGCCGCTACAGGCATTGCGTTACTGGTTCTGATCATCACCAACGTCCTGGTGATGATCTATGTCGGTTATTTCAAACTTTCCGAAATTGAGTCGCACCTTGAAAACTGTCATTTGCTCCACAACAGCCCGCAGAGAGGGAGCGTCGGTTTTTGGGAGCGCAGGTATAGGCTTAATTTGATCACTGCGTTAATTCGTAAACGTCCTTCGCGTCTGCTGCTGGATAATCCGGGCGCCATAGAAGATGTCCGGAATCTTCCGCTGAATTTGCGGCGGTGGGTCGAAATTCCATATCGATCGAATGCATTTTGTCTACTGGGAATTCTGGCTCTGTATGGATGGGCGGAATATCTAGGATTGCTGGAGTAAGCGCCCTCAATGACGCGCTCGTCTGTCAAACACCTATCGCGAATAGGCCGGGTGCCGTGGGGGCAAGAGCAAAGATAATCGAGCGGGTGGATCAAAGGCTTACCCTCACCCCAGCCCTCTCCCGGTGGGAGAGGGGGCCGACCGAGGTGTCTTGCGGGCTGCATCGACCTGAAAGACCTTGGCGATTATGGCTTTGGTGAAAGCCTTCGATTTGGCTTTGTGAGCTCGGCAATTGTGGATTCAATGAACGGCTTTCAGGTCGGTGTAGCTTTCGAATATTCCCGGATCAGTTCCCTCTCCCTCTGGGAGAGGGCTAGGGTGAGGGGCTCTCCGCCCGCATCAACATGGTCTCCAGCCTGGCCAACGCCGGCCCATCCTGCCCACGATCAAACACCTGCACCCCAACCCTCAACAACCGCCCATTCTGCACCGCCCCAATCACCTGCTCACAGCGCAACAACAACCGCCCCTGATCACATTCCAGCGCCTTCATCCCCAACGGCAATCGCCCCTCAAGCCGCAACTCGGCCATACGGCTTTGCGCCGCAATCAAGGCTATCGAGCGGTCGCGCAGCAGGCCGCTGCTCTGGGTCATGATTCCTGCCACGCGCACAGCCGCCGACATGGCCACGGCAATAATCGCCAGTGCCACCAGCACTTCTATCAGGGTGAAGCCCGCTTCTCGGGTACGCGCACGCATAAAAGGTCCAAAACCCAAACACAGCCCTCGACGCTAACCCGCGCGCTTGACGGCTTGACGACGAAAACACCCGAGGATTTTCAACATCCCTGACATATCTTCTTGCAACACTGCGCGTCGAATCGAACCAAGCCAGGGAATGTCGAGATGGATATCGCACCGTTCAAACAGCCTGCACGACCGCCACGGATGACGCGCGCCCAGCAGGGTTTTACGCTGATCGAGATCATGGTCGTGGTGGTGATCCTCGGGATTCTTGCGGCGATGGTGGTGCCCAAAGTGCTTGATCGTCCGGATCAGGCGCGGGCCACGGCAGCCAAGCAGGACATTGGCGGGTTGATGCAGGCGCTCAAGTTGTATCGCCTCGATCACGGCACTTATCCGAGCATGAATCAGGGCTTGAAAGTGTTGGTGGAACGCCCGGCTGACGCGAAAAACAGCAACTGGCGCTCGTACCTCGAACGCTTGCCGAATGACCCGTGGGGCCGTCCTTATCAGTACCTCAACCCCGGCGCCAACGGTGAGATCGACATCTTCTCCCTCGGCGCCGACGGCCAGCCCGACGGCGACGGTGTGAATGCTGATATCGGTTCCTGGCAGCTGTAAGGCCGGCCATGAACAATTCTTCGAACCAGCAGGGGATGGCGATCATCAGTGCGCTGCTGATTGCTGCCGTGGTCGCGGTGATTGCGGCGGGCATGTTGACGCGGCAGAGCATTTCGACCCGTGCGCTTGAGGCTGAACAACTGCGTGTGCAGGGGCGCTGGATTTTGCAGGGTGGGCTGGAATTGAGCCGGCAGATATTGTGGGATGCGCGGCAGCGCGATCCGTTGACCCGGCTCGATCAGCCGTGGGCGCAGCGGTTGAATGTGCAGGGTTTTGAAGGTCGGCTTGAAGACGAGCAGGGCAAGTTCAACTTGCGCAATCTGGTGGCCAATGAGCGTGTCGATGAGGCGCAGGTGCAGGCGTTTCAACGCTTGTGCGAGTTGATCGGGGTCAGCACGGCGTTGAGTCAGCGCATCAGCCAGCGGGTGATTGCTTCTTATCCGAGATTGATCAGTCCGCCATCGGCGCACACCAACGTTGCAAAAAACACGTTCGACAGTGGCCGCAGCACCTCTCCGGATGCCGCACGAAAACCGCAACCGCCGACGCTGCCGATGTTGCGCAACCTCGACGATCTGCGCAGTGTCGACGGCGTCAATGACGCGTTGATCCTCAAGCTCGCACCCTACCTGACGGTGATCCCGGCGACCACTTGGCTCAACGGCAACACGGCCACCGCGCCTGTGCTGGCGGCGTATGTGCCGGGGTTGTCGCTGGAGCGCGCGCAGGCGTTGATCAATGAGCGTGACGCCGGGCGCTGGTTCATCAATCGCGGCGATTTCGTTAACCGCTTGCGTCAGCCCGAGCTGGATGTCACCAGCATCAAGGTCGGCATCACCAGCGACTGGTTTCGCCTGCGCGGCGAGGCCCGGCGGGATCAGCGGCGGGTCAATCTGGATGCGTTGCTGCATCGCAGTCAGGATCGACTGCCGCAGGTGATTTGGTCGCGGGTGGGCGTATGAGCCAGTTGCGCGTGGGTCTGCCGCCATTGGCGCAGTTGAGTCTGGACAGTCAGCTGGATTGTGTGTGGCTGGATCGGCAAAGTCAGATCGTGCGCCAGGAATCAAAAAGCCTTGAGCAACTGCCGAAGCAGTCCGCGCTGGTGTGTTTTCTGCACCCGGCAGACAGCCTGTTGGCAAGCATCGAGTTGCCCCCGTTGCCGGCGAATAAAATCGTGGCTGCCGTGCAGTGTGCGGCGCAGGCCTTGATGCTCGGCGACAGTGCTGACATGCACATCGCCCACGGCCCGCGCGGTGAAACGGGCCAAGTGCAAATGGCCTGGCTGCAAAGAAAGGATCTGCAACACCTCGGCCAGTTACTGCGCGATACCGGGTTGAGCCTCAAAGGTCTGTACCCGGCCGCCTACAGTTTGCCGGTGATCGAGGGCGGGGTCGGCTGCCTGCACGACGAGCATCTGGTGTTGCGCGAGAGCCTGCATGTAGCGCAAGTCCAGCCGCTGATCGATGACGACTGGCAGATGCAAACCGGTCTGCCCGCACACTGGGTCGGTGATCCGGCGCCGCAGACCGGGCAGTCGCTATTAGCCGATTCGCAGCGCTGGGCTGGGTCGCTACCAAGTTGGGGTTTGCACGGCGGCATCCAGCAACAACGTCGCGAACACCGAGGCTGGGGCAGGGCGGTCGGTTGCTGCGCTCTGGCGCTGGCAGTGTGGGTGATCGGCCTCAATCTGTACGCCGCGCGCGAGGCCGGGCAGGGCCAGCAGCTCAAGGCGCAGATGAGTCAGCGGGTGAAGCAGGCGTTCCCGCAAATTCCGGTGATCCTCAATCCGCTGCAACAGGCCCGTCAGCAGATCGCTGCACAGAAGCAAGGCGCGGCGGACGAGCCGGGTCAGGATTTCAATCGGCTGGTGTTGCAGGCCGGCATTGGCATGCCGTTCATGGCCGGCAGCGTGCAGCGCCTGACATTCGCCGACGGCGCTTTGCAGTTGAGTCTGCTGGCCGAAGCGCGGCGCGGTGACAAGGAGTGGCAAAACACCTTGGCCCAGGCCGGGATCAGCGTCAGCGCGAATGACGACGGTTGGACTTTGCGCCCGGCCGGTGAAGCCACCGCGACAGAAGCCGACGACACCAGCGGAGCCGAAGATGAATAGCGCAACGCTGACCAAATACCGCGCCACCTGGCAACGCTTCGCGAGTCAATTACAGGCACGCTGGCAGCCTCTGGCATTGCGCGAAAAACGCATGGTTGGCGGCGTGGCCGTGCTGGTGATCGGCTGGCTGGTGTGGGTCGCATTGATCCAACCGCCACTGAAAAAAATCACTTACTGGCAAGCCGAAACGCCGAAGTTGCGCGCGCAGACAGAAGCGTTGGAAGTCTTGCTGCGCGAGGTCAGCGTGCGTCCGCAGGGGCAGAGCGTTGAGCAATCGCTAGAGCAAACCCTGCAAGCCAGCGGCCTCGGCGGGCATTTTCAGTTAGAGGCCGGGCCATCCGGCACCTGGCTGCTGACGTTCGACGCCGCGCCTGCCGACGCCGCAATCGATTGGCTGTTGGCCAACCCTCGGCAATTTTCACTGCAAGTGGTCGAGGCCCGTTTGCAACGTGCAGACGAAGCCAAAACCGATGACACCGCCGGCACTTTGTCGGGCACCGTTCGCATGGATCAGGCGCTGGGCGCTAAGGAAGCTTCATGAGTGGGTCAGGATCCAACGCGAAACGTATGTCGCTGTCGCTGCTGTTTCTGGCATTGAGCGCGTGCAGCAACACCACGCCATCGAATCAACCGCCACTGCTGGTCGACAGCGAGCTCGGCCGACCGCTGGCCAACACCCAGCGCAGCGGCGATGCGGTGCTCGACCGTGAGCGGGCGCAAGCTCAGGCCCGGCCTGCACCGAAGCAGTTGCACAACATCAGTGAGCGCGGCCGCACCGGTGGATCGAGCCGTGGCGCGGCGCTACCGAGCAATCCACTGGGCGATCAGCCGGTGACGCTGAATTTTGTCGATGCGGACATTCAAGCGGTGGTGCGTGCGTTGTCGCGCTCCACCGGCCAGCAGTTTCTGGTCGATCCACGGGTCAAGGGCACTCTGACGCTGGTGTCGGAAGGTCAGGTGCCGGCGCGGCAGGCGTACGACATGCTGCTGGCGGCGTTGCGCATGCAGGGTTTCAGCGTGGTCGATGTCGGCGGTGTGGCGCAGGTGGTGCCGGAGGCCGATGCGAAACTGCTCGGCGGACCGATTTACAGTGCCGACAAACCGGGCGGCAATGGCATGCTCACGCGCACTTTTCGTTTGCAATACGAGAACGCGGTGAACCTGATTCCGGTGCTGCGTCCAATCGTCTCGCCGAACAATCCGATCAACGCCTATCCCGGCAACAACACCATCGTTGTCACCGATTACGCCGAGAACCTCACGCGGGTTGCGCAGTTGATCGAGGGCATCGACACGCCGAGTGCCATCGACACTGACGTGGTGCAGATCCAGAACGGCATTGCCGCCGACATCGCGCCGATGGTTGCTGACTTGCTTGATGCACCGGGCAACGATCCGACGCAGAAAATCGCCGTGATCGGTGACCCTCGCTCGAACACCATCATCATTCGCGCCGGCAGTCCGGAGCGCACCGAGCTGGCGCGCAACCTGATCTACAAACTCGACAACGCGCAGAGCAATCCGAGCAATCTGCATGTGGTTTATCTGCGCAACGCCCAAGCGGCAAAACTGGCGCAGGCACTGCGCGGCTTGCTGACTGGCGAAAGCGACAGCGGCACCAGCGACAGTGCGCGTTCGGTGCTCAGTGCGATGGGCAGCACCAGCAATTCTGGCGGCGGGCAGAATGGCCAGAGTGGCACGCAAACCTCTGGCACAACCGCCACAACAAACGCGGGAAGCACCGGCGGCAGCTACGCACAAGGCAGCACCAGCGGCAGCAGCACCACCCAAAGCACAGAACAGAACGTTGCCTTCAGCGCTGGCGGTGTAACCATTCAGGCCGACGCCACCACCAACACCTTGCTGATTTCCGCCCCGGAACCGGTGTATCGCAACCTGCGCGAAGTCATCGACCTGCTCGACCAGCGCCGCGCGCAAGTGGTGATCGAAAGCCTGATCGTCGAAGTCGGCGAGGACGATGCCAGCGAGTTTGGCGTGCAATGGCAGACCGGCAATCTCGGTGGCAACGGCGTGATCGGCGGCGCCAACCTCGGTGGCTCGGGGATCAATCTGAATGGCAAGACCAGCCTCGACGTGCTGCCGCAAGGGCTGAACCTCGGTTACGTCAACGGCACCGTGGATATTCCGGGGATCGGCAAGATTCTCGACCTGAAAGTGCTGGCCCGCGCATTGAAGAGCAAGGGCGGCACCAACGTGCTGTCGACGCCAAACCTGCTGACCCTGGACAACGAAGCGGCGAGCATTTTTGTCGGCCAGACCATTCCGTTTGTCAGCGGCAGCTACGTGACTGGTGGCGGTGGCACCAGCAACAATCCGTTCCAGACTGTCACCCGTGAAGAGGTGGGGCTGAAGCTCAACGTGCGGCCGCAGATTTCAGAGGGCGGCACGGTCAAGCTCGACATTTATCAGGAGGTCAGCAGCATCGACGAACGCGCCTCCAACAGCGCAACGGCGGCGGGCATCGTCACCAACAAACGCGCGATCGACACCAGCATTTTGCTCGACGACGGGCAGATCATGGTCCTTGGTGGGTTGCTGCAGGACGGCTATAGCCAGAGCAATGACGCGGTGCCGTGGCTGTCGACCATTCCGGGGATCGGCGCGCTGTTTCGCAACGAGCGCCGAGCGATCACCAAGACCAATCTGATGGTGTTCCTGCGCCCGTACATCATCCGCGACAGCGCGGCGGGGCGCAGCATCACCCTCAACCGCTACGACTTCATGCGCCGCGCGCAGGGCGGGCTGCAACCGGAACGCAGCTGGGCCATGCCCGACATGCAGGCGCCGCAATTACCGAGCGCCGCGCAAGGCGTGCCGATGCCGACTTCGGGACCGCGCGCAACCATCAAAGCAGTGCCGATCCAATGATCCCCCCGATTCTGAATCCAGTGATACCTGTGGCGAGGGAGCTTGCTCCCGCTGGGCTGCGCAGCAGACCCAAACCCTGCAACCGAATGTTTGCAGGCACACCGAGCATGCTGGATTTACGGGTGCTTCGCCCCCGAGCGGGAGCAAGCTCCCTCGCCACAGGGGATTGTGTGGAGGTTGGAGGATGAGTGTTTTGCCTTATGTCTGGGCCAAGGCGCAGCGCATTCTGTTGCGGGACGGGGTGTTGACGGTGTGTCCGTCCACGCCCGGTTGGTCGATCAGCGAAGTGCGCCGTCAGTTCGGCCCGGCGCGGGTCGAGCGGGTGCGGGATGATGAACTCGACGGCCTGCTCGCGGCGGCTTACGCAGATACCGGCAGTGCGGCAGCGGTGGTCGGCGCGGCGGAGAACGAAGTCGATCTCGACCGTATGCTGCAGGACATGCCGGAAATCACCGACCTGCTCGACACCCAGGACGGCGCGCCGGTGATTCGCATGATCAACGCTTTGCTCACGCAAGCGGCGCGCGATGAGGCCAGCGACATTCACATCGAGCCGTTCGAAACCCATTCGGTGGTGCGCTACCGCGTCGATGGCACGCTGCGCGATGTGGTCTCGCCGCGCAAGGCGCTGCACGGTGCCCTGGTGTCGCGGATCAAGATCATGGCGCAACTCGACATCGCCGAAAAACGTCTGCCGCAGGATGGTCGCATCGCGTTGCGGGTGGCGGGGCGGCCAATCGATATTCGTGTCTCCACCGTGCCCACCGGCCACGGCGAACGCGTGGTGATGCGTTTGCTCGATAAACAGGCCGGCCGCCTGCACCTCGAAACCCTCGGCATGGATGCGCAGGTGCTGGCCAAACTCGACCACCTGATCCGCCAGCCGCACGGCATCGTGTTGGTTACCGGCCCGACCGGCAGCGGCAAAACCACCAGCCTGTACGCCGCATTGGCGCGACTGGATGCGAGCACCAGCAACATCCTTACGGTGGAAGATCCGGTCGAATACGATCTGCCGGGGATCAGCCAGATCCAGGTCAACGCCAAGATCGACATGACCTTTGCCCTCGCATTGCGGGCGATTCTGCGGCAAGACCCGGACATCATCATGATCGGCGAAATCCGCGATCTGGAAACCGCACAAATCGCGGTGCAGGCCTCGCTTACCGGGCACTTGGTGTTGGCAACGCTGCACACCAACGACGCGGTGTCGGCGGTCAATCGCCTGATCGACATGGGCGTCGAGCCGTTTTTGCTCGCGTCTTCCATGCTCGGGGTTTTGGCCCAGCGGCTGGTGCGACGCCTGTGCAATCACTGCAAACAGGAAGACCCTGTCGCGCCCGGAACCTGGCGCCCGGTTGGCTGTGCGGCGTGCAACCAGACCGGCTACAGCGGCCGCACCGGTATTCACGAATTGTTTTGCATCGACGACGACATCCGCACCCTGATTCACCAAGGGGCAGGGGAGCAGGCGTTGCGTGCGGCAGCGAACAAGGCCGGGATGTTCAGCCTGCGCGAGGACGGTGAGCGCTGGATCCGCAGCGGTGCTACCGCTCCCGAAGAAATCCTGCGCGTGACACGGGACGCCTGATGAATCGCTATCGTTTTGAAGCCGCCGACGCCAACGGCAAGATCGAATCCGGGCATCTGGAAGCCGACAGTCAAAGCGCCGCGTTTGGCGTGTTGCGTGGTCGGGGTCTGACCGCGTTGTCGGTGGCCAAAGAAAGCAATGTGTCCAACCAGAGCAGCGGGGGAATGTTCAGCGCCAAGCTCTCGGATAACGATCTGGCCTGGGCCACGCGGCAACTGTCGAGCCTGCTCGGCGCCAGTCTTCCATTAGAAGCCGCGCTGAGCGCCACGGTAGAGCAGGCCGATAAAAAACATATCGCGCATACCCTTAGCGGCGTGCGCGCGGATGTGCGCAGCGGTATGCGGCTGGCTGAGGCGCTGGCGGCGCGGCCACGGGATTTTCCCGAGATCTACCGCGCGTTGATTGCGGCGGGTGAGGAGTCCGGTGATCTGGCTCAGGTGATGGAACGGCTGGCCGATTACATCGAAGAACGCAACAACTTGCGCGGCAAGATCCTCACTGCGTTTATCTATCCCGGCGTGGTCGGACTGGTGTCGATTGGCATCGTGATCTTCCTGCTCAGCTACGTGGTGCCGCAGGTGGTCAGCGCGTTTTCCCAGGCGCGCCAGGATCTGCCGGGGCTGACGCTGGCGATGCTCACCGCGAGTGATTTCATTCGCGGCTGGGGCTGGTTATGTGCGGCTGTCATGGCGGGGGCTTTCTGGAGTTGGCGCTTGTATCTGCGCAACCCGGCGGCGCGCTTGGCCTGGCATCATCGGGTGCTCAAGTTACCTTTGATCGGGCGTTTCATATTGGGCCTGAACACTGCGCGTTTTGCCTCGACCCTGGCGATTCTTGGCGGCGCGGGTGTGCCGTTGTTGCGCGCGCTGGAAGCTGCACGGCAGACGCTGTCCAACGACCGCCTGAGTCTGAGCGTGAGTGAGGCCACAGCCAAAGTGCGCGAGGGCGTGAATCTGGCGGCGGCGCTGCGCGTGGAGAACGTGTTTCCGCCGGTGCTGATACACCTGATTGCAAGCGGCGAGAAAACCGGTGCGCTTCCACCGATGCTTGAGCGCGCGGCGCAGACCTTGTCGCGCGATATCGAACGGCGGGCGATGGGCATGACCGCGCTGCTTGAACCGCTGATGATTGTGGTGATGGGCGCGGTGGTGCTGGTGATTGTGATGGCGGTGCTGTTGCCGATCATCGAGATCAATCAACTCGTCCAATAGTGGTGTGTCTGTTTACTTGATGTTGCCTGGGCTGACGCCATCGCTGGCAAGCCAGCTCCCACAGGTTTTTGTGTTGTGTAGGAGATTGCATTAACAACACCGACCACTGTGGGAGCTGGCTTGCCAGCGATAGCGTCAGTTTGAGCAATAAAAATTCAGGTTTATTTCACCAGCCCGAGCATCACCCGAGCGCCGATCCGGCCATCCTCGGGTTCACCTTTGTGTCATCTGCAACGGCCCTTCACGGCCTGTGGCTGATCTGCGTGAAAACCTTGTGCCACACCCCGCGAAGATCCCCACAAACACCCGAGAAAACCCCTCGAAAATCACCTCGCAGCTCCCGAGGTTTTTTCCTTTATCTGTCACCGGAAACTGCGAATTTCTCAGTGCGACGCAACCATCCCTGTGTTCCAAAAAACCGAGTTGAAAAGGAGATTCTTCATGTTCAAGCGCACTCTGATCGCAGCCTCACTGACTGTCGCCGCTCTGGCATCCGCCCAGGCCATGGCCGTAACCGGTGGTGGCGCTTCACTGCCTGCCGCTCTGTACAAAGGCTCTGCCAACAGCATTCTGCCTGCCAACTTCAGCTACGCCGTGACCGGTAGCGGCATCGGCAAAAGTGCTTTCCTGACCAACACCGCTTCGCAGTTCGGCACCACCGGTACTGTGCACTTCGCCGCCAGCGATTCGATTCTCAGCGCTAACGAACTGAGCACCTACGCCACTAACTTTGGTGCGTCGTTCGGTCCGCTGATCCAGCTGCCATCGGTAGCGACTTCGGTGGCCATCCCTTACAAAAAAGCCGGCAACACCACCCTCAACCTGACCAGTGCTCAGCTGTGTGACGCCTTGTCGGGCACCAAGACTACCTGGGGCGCGCTGTTGGGTACCTCCGACACTACCGCGATCCGCGTTGTTTATCGCACCGCTTCGAGCGGCACCACCGAAATCCTCAGCCGTCACCTGAACTCGATCTGCCCGACCAAATTCGCGGTCAACACCACGTTCACCAACGCACGTCTGCCAGCGGGTTCCGCTGTGCCGTCCAACTGGGTAGGCGTGGTCAACACCTCTGACGTTGCCACTGCGGTGAACGCAGTTGACGGCTCCATCGGTTATGTCGGTCCGGACGGTGTCAACGCTTCAAGCAACGCTGTTGTTGCGCGCATCAATGGTGTTCAGCCAACCAGCGCCAACGTCAACGCTGCATTGGCATCGGTCCCGGTACCGGCCACCGCAGTCAACGCTGCCGACCCGGCCAAGTGGTCTCCAGTAGTTGCCAATCCGTCCAGCGGTTATGCAATGGCTGCCTACACCAACTTCATCTTCGGCCAGTGCTACAAGGACGCAGCCGTCGCCTCTGCCGTGAAGGCCTTCCTGGCCCAGCACTACAGCACTCCGGGTAATGCTGCGGCCACCGCCGCTCACGGTTTCATCCCGGTTCCAACTGGCTGGAAAACTGCAGTGACCGCCAACTTCGTCACCAACTCCACCGGCTACAACCTGGACATCAACAACACCAGCGTGTGCAACGCTGTTGGTCGTCCTTTGTAAGGATTGTTTCAAGCTGGACCCAAAGACAGCAGCCCTCGGGCTGCTGTTTTTTTTCGCCGATTTACACCCCGATCATGAAGATTGTGTGACATCCGTTCGGTCGCGCGCCTCGCCAACTGCCTATGTCGTAACAGCAGGTTTTTGCTTGGCCTGCAGCTTCGTGTGGCAATCAAAAAGGATCTCGTAGTGATGCTCGCTCGCCCATCCCGTCGCAGTACCCGTGCCCAGATGCTCAAGCGTGAGCTCGCCGATCCGGCGCTGTGGCTGCTCAAGCCACTGGCGCACGCGGTGGCGTTGTGTCTGGTGGCGGGCAGTGCGCAGGCGCAAACGGCGTTCAATTCGGGATGGTTTGCCGCCAAAGGTGCCTCACAACAGGCAGCGGCCGCGCGGCCAAGTGTTGGCGGATTGCCGGGGATGACGCCACCGCTGGCCCAGCAGCAGCGAGCCAATCAGCAATTGCAGCGCTCATTGCAGACCCTCAACAACACCGTGGCGGCGATTGCGGCGCAGCAGGCCGCACAAGCCGCCGGACGTGCGGCAGCCTTGGGTTCAGTCCAGTTCGTGCCGGATGGTCTGGGCGCGGGTGGTTTGCAGGTCGATAACAGCCTGGCGCAGGGTTGGCAGAACGCCAAAGGCCCGCAGCAAACCCAGGCTGACGGCAAGACCACGGTGAAGATCGAGCAGACCGCCGACAAAGCGATTCTCAACTGGGAAACCTTCAACGTCGGGCGTAACACCACGGTCGAATTCGCTCAACAAGCAAACTGGGCGGTGCTCAACCGGGTCAACGATCCGGGCGCGCGCGCCAGTCAGATCCAGGGCCAGATCAAGGGCGACGGCACGGTGATGCTGATCAACCGCAACGGCATCGTGTTCAGCGGCAGCAGCCAGGTCAACGTGCGCAATCTGGTGGCCGCTGCGGCCAATATCACCGATATCCAGTTCCGCGATCGTGGCCTGTACTTCGACAGCAGCGCCAGCCAGCCGACCTTCACCGACGCCGCCGGCAAGGTGCTGGTGGAGCGTGGTGCTTCCATCCAGACCCACAAACCGGCGCTGTCCACTGACGCGGGTGGATATGCCTTGCTGTTGGGCAACGAAGTGCACAACGACGGCAGTATCAGCACACCCAAGGGCCAGACCGTGCTTGGCGCCGGTGATCGCTTCTACATCCGCAAAGGTTCGGGCACCGAAGGCAATCCGCTGTCCACCACCTTCGGCAACGAAGTCAGACCTGGTTTCAAGACCGGGGCGGTAGCCGGCAAGGTCAGCAACAGCGGCCTGATTCAGGCCGCGACCGGTGATATCACCCTGACCGGTCATGAAGTGCTGCAGAACGGCGTGTTGCTGGCCAGCACTTCGGTTGCTACCCGGGGCACCGTGCACTTGCTCAACCCTGCATCCGACGCCGATGGCAGCGTGACGCTCGGCCAGGCCAGCGTTACCGCAATCCTGCTCGACAGCAGCGATCTGACCGCCCTCGACAGCCAGCGCGACGCCGCGCTGAGCGCCGTCAGCGCGAACAACCGGATTCGCAGTGACCAGTCGCGTGTGGAGATCGGCAGCGGTGGCAGCGTCGAGTTTCAGAACGGCTCGATCACGCTGGCCACCGGTGGCCAGGTGGCGGTGGCGGCGGGGCGCCGCAGTCTGGTGCGCGACGGCGCAGTGATCGATGTGTCGGGCGCGGTTGGCGTGAAAGTCGCGATGGAAGCCAACAACATCAAGATCAATGTGCAGGGCAACGAGCAACGCGATGCGCCGGTCAACCGTGAGGGTGGTGCGCTCAACAGCAACGATATCTGGGTCGATGTGCGTGAGCTGGTGTACGTGCCGGCCGGCACCAATGGCTACGCGACAGACCGTTGGTACACCGCCGGCGGATTGCTCGAAGTCGGTGGTTATCTCGGCACCCAAAGCCACCGCATCGGTGAATGGATGGCGCAGGGCGGCAGCGTGAATTTCACCGGCAACGACGTGGTGAGCGAGAAAGGTTCGCTGATCAACCTGTCCGGCGGCACCCTCGATGTGCAGAGCGGCGAGATTCGCCAGAGCTGGTTGCGTGGCGCCGATGGACATTTATATGAAGTGTCGCGAGCACCGGGGGATCTGCTCTACACCGGGCTGTACAAAGGTTATGAAGACAGCAGCGAGCGCTGGGGTCAGACGCAGGTGTTTTACAACCCGCTGATCGCCCCGCGATCGCGTCGGGAATCGGGCTATACCGTCGGCCGCGATGCCGGGCAACTGGTGATTGGCACGCGCAACGCGCTGGTGGATGGCCAAGTCGTCGGCGAAGTGTTCCAGGGCGAACGCCAGACGCAAACCCCGCGCGCCGTGCTCGACGGTTACGAGCAGAGTCAGACCGCACTGGCGCGCCGCGCGCAGTTGATCGTCGGTCAGTCCGATCCGGCCTGGTCGGCGACGGCTGGCGGTCTGCTGTACGAACTCAATCCGGTACTTGATCAGGTGCAGATCGGTGGCGCGCCTGCTGCCGCACTCACGGTTCCCGGCCTGAGCGATGCCGTGGCCCAGGCGCGTCTCGGCAAACTGTTTCTCGACAGCGATCTGGTCAACGGCTTTCGCCTTGGCGCGCTGAAGGTTTCGGCCAGACAATCCATCGACGTCAACCAGGCCGTGACGGTTGATGCGGGCGGCGACATCACCCTGTTCGGGCCGCAAGTCCAGGTCAATGCTGACCTGATCGCACGGGGCGGCAGTCTGCATCTGGGCGATGTCTTGGCAGGTAATGTCGGGATCACTGTGCCGACCGGAACCCGCGCCAGCGTGGCAGTTGCCGAAGGCGTGCAACTGGATACTCGTGGTCTGTGGAGCAATCTGCGCAGCGACCCGAATGACGTGAACAGCCTCGCCTATCTCAACGGCGGGCTGGTGTCTGTGCGCAGCAGCGGTGACGTCAGCCTGGCCGCGAGGAGTCTGGTGGACGTGTCCTCGGGCGGCGCGGTGTTGGCCAATGGCAAGACCCGTGGTGGCAAGGGCGGCGATGTAACCCTCGAATCCAGCGCACTCACAGCGCCGGGGCAGGCGCAATTAAGCCTTGATGGTGAGGTGCGTGGTTACGGCGTGACGGGCGGTGGCAGTCTGACGCTGCAGGCCAACAGCGTACGCATCGGTGAATCCGGCGATGCACTGGCCGAGCGCACTCTGCAACTGGAGCCAAGTCTGTTCAGCAAGGGTTTTTCCGCGTACAGCGTCACCGGTCTGAATGGTCTGCAAGTGGCTGACGGTACGCAAGTCGATGTAGTGATGCCGGTCTATCGTTTCGGCGATGCGGCGGCGAGTCAGGCTAGTGGCGTCGATCCACACACCGCGCTCGAGTTGTGGACGCCAAGCCTGGTTCAGGAAAACCCGATCAAAGGCGTTCTGACCCAGCGCGGCGGTGCCAGTCTGTCGCTGCAAGCCGGGCCGAGCGTAGCCAGCCTGATTGATCCTGCCCGTAGCGCGCTGTCGGTCGGCCAGCGCGCGCGGATCAGTGTCGATCCCGGTCAACGCATCACGTTGCGCGGTGCCGGACAGATCACCGTTGACGGTGAATTGAACGCGTGGGGCGGCACGATTGATATCCGCCAGCAACAATTTGGTTCGATGGACGTGGCCAGCGTCCTGCAGAACGCCGACCCGATCGCCCACAACCGTTCGATCTGGATCGGTGAACACGCGGTGCTGGACGTCGCCGGACGCGCGTTCACTGCCACCGATACGCTGGGCCGGGTTTATGGTCAGGTGGGCAAGGGCGGCAGCATCATTGTCGGCGGCGAGATCGACTCGAAGAAGATCACCGCGACCTCTGCCGATGCCTACGTGATCGTGCGTGACGGTGCGCGTCTGGATGCCTCCGGGACGCAAGCGACGCTGGATATCGCCGGCGTCGGGCCGACCGTTGTCGCCACCGATGGCGGCCGCATCGCTTTGAGTTCTTACAATGGCTTGTACATTGACGGCCAGTTGAAAGCGGCGGCGGGAGGCGCAGGCAAGTCGGGTGGGCGCCTCGATATCGCTCTGGAAGCGCCGTTGTACAACCGCAACCTGGCGAGTAACGAGGTGCGTGCTCCGCGTGAAATCATCATTGGCCAAGGGCCGGGCGGCGCGTTGTTGCCAGCGGATTTGCAGCCCGGCGAAAGTGCTGCGTTGCTGCGCTATGGCCAGACTCGCTTGAGCGCGGATGACTTGATGACAGGTGGTTTCGATCACCTGAGCCTGTTGAGCAACGGTTTGCTGACGTTTGCCGGCGATGTCGATCTGCGCATGAATCAAAGCCTGAATCTGTACGCTGGCTCTATCTCCCTCGCTGAGGCATCCAGCGACACGGCCCGTGTCAATCTGGCGGCGCCTTACATGCGCCTTTCGGGATTGGGTTTCTACCTGGCTTCGGATGTCGCCATCCGCCCAAGGGTCATGGCCAACCCGACCACGCAGGTGGCAAAAGCCCAGTTCAGCGCCACGGCCGATCTGCTCGATTTGAGCAACACCCTGTCGTTCGGCACCGCAGGCTCGTTTGCCCAGCTCGGCGCGCCGGCCAGTCTGGTCAGCCGGCGGGGGTTTGACCAGGTCACACTCGACAGCCGTGGCGACATGCGCTTCCTCGCGCCGACGGACAACGAACGCAGCTCGCGCTTGTGGACCGCTGGCGATCTGAATCTGCGCGCCACGCAGATTTACCCTGCGACCGGTGTTTCCGCCGACATCCGCGCCGGTTATCAAGGGCCGATCCAGGTTGCCGGTTTCGAGCGCACTTTGCGCATCAGCGGTCACGGCCCGGCGCCGCAAGCGCTGCCTTATTCGGCGTTTGGCAGTCTGCTGCTGGCGGCCGGGACAATCGAGCAGGGCGGCGTCATTCGTGCCCCGCTGGGTTTGATCACGCTCGGTGAAAACCTGCTGATGAACACCCACGAACTGCATCTTTTGCCTGGCAGCGTCACCTCCGTCAGCGGCGCTGGCCTGGTGATGCCGTATGGCGGCACCACCGATGGCATCGACTATCGCTATAACGGCAAGTCGGTGGCGCTCAACGGGGTGGTCGGAGACTTGAATGGCGTGGTTCTTACCGGCCAGTACGTCGATGTGCAAAGTGGCGCGTTGATTGATTTGTCCGGTGGCGGCGATCTGCGCGGCAGCGGTTTTGTGTCCGGGCGTGGCGGCTCTACCGATGCCCGCTTCAGTCCGTTGGTACGCAATGCCAGCGACGGCACTTTCAGCTTGCCGGGGCTGAGCAGCAATCCGGTGTACGCCATTGTGCCGGGCAATCAGAGTGCTTTTGCACCGGTGCTCGCAGAGGCCGGTGCCAGCGATCCGCGGCTCGGCCAACAGATCACCATCGGTGCCGGCGTTCCGGGCCTCGCGGCAGGCACCTACACCTTGCTGCCCTCGACCTTTGCCTTGTTGCCGGGAGCGTTCCGTGTCGAAGTCAACGCTCAGGCGACACCGGGCGCGACTGGCGCTGCGCTGAAAATGCGCAATGGCTCGTGGTCCGGTTCGGGGTTGATGTCGATCGCCAACAGTGGTCTGCGCGACAGTCTGGCCAGTCAGGTGATCCTGACGCCGGCCGATGTGTTGCGCCGCTATTCGCAGTACAACGAAACCAGTTTCACCCAGTTCGTGCAGAGCGACGCCGCCCGGCGTGGCGTGCCGCGTGCCTTGGCACCGATGGATGCGAAGATGCTCAAGCTGCAACTGGTTGCCGGCGATCAGCACGCCATTGGCCTGAATTTCCAGGGCCAGGCACTGTTTGCCCCAAGCGCAGGCGGCGTGGCCGGGACCGCTGTTGTGACCGGAGGGGAATTTGAAGTACTCGCTCAAGGCCAGTCGCGCACGCCAGGCTTTGACGGCATTTCACTGTATGCCGACAGCCTCAATCGGCTGAATGCCGGTCGTCTGAGCCTCGGCGCGACGCCGACGGTGGAATACGGCTCGACGGGGAATTTCATCCGGTTTGTTGGCGATGCTTCCAACATCATCCTGCGCAACGGGGCAATGTTGTCCGCACCGGAAGTGATATTGCGCACTACCAGCACCAGCGGCGGTATCACCCTTGAAGCGGGAGCGGGCATCAACACGCTCGGCCGCGGTGACGCGCCTTACGACTCCACGGATGGCTTCATTTATGAGCCGGGCGCCGCCAGTCTGTTGATGGTGTCCAATGGCTGGACCAACATGCTCGCACCCGCGGTCGGGAACGATATCGACGGGGCCGGCAGCATCCGCATCGGCACTTGCGCAGCACAGGCGTGCACCTCGTCAACACAGCTCTATTCCAATGGCAGCATTACCGCCGCCACCGACAAACAGTTCGAACTGAACGAATCCGTGCGCTTCGGTACTCGTCACCTGTCCCTCGCGGTGGGCGCAGTCAATGCGGGCAGCGCAGACGCGCTGGCGGCGGCCGGTCGCGTGCCGAGCGGCCTGACACTGAACCAGAACGTGCTGGACCGTCTGTTGCGCGGCGACACGCAATTCGGTGCCCCGGCTTTGGAAACCCTGAGCCTGACCACTCGCGACTCGTTCAACTTCTTCGGTAATGTCACCCTCGATACGCTCGACCCACAGACCGGCGTCAGTCGTCTGCAAAACCTGGTACTTGCCACTCCGGCCATTTATGGCTTGGGCGAAGCCAGCGATGTGGCGACCATTCGTACTGCCAACCTGATCTGGAACGGCGCGACTCAGGCGCCGGGGGCAGTAGCCAGCGGTGGTGCCGGTACAGGCCGCGGCACGCTGAATGTCGAGGCGCAACGCATCGAGTTCGGCTATGGCCCGAACCCGCAACCCAACGGGCTGGATCAGAACAATCGTCTGGCACTGGGTTTCAGCAACGTCAATCTCATCGCCAGCGAGCGTATCACCGCCAATCACAAGGGCAGTCTGGCGGTGTATCAGACGCAAGGCGTTTACGATCCGCTGACCGGCTACGCCTACAGCGGCGGCAACCTCAACCTGCGCACGCCGTTGCTCACCGGTGAAGCGGCCTCGGTCAATCTGCTCAAGGCGGGCGGCAACCTGACGTTGAGCGGCGCGGCGAATTCGGCATTGGCCGACGCCCTCGGCGCGGAGCTGACGCTTGAAGCGCGCAACGTGTTGCTCGACGGCCGCATTGCACTGGCCAGCGGCAAACTGGTAGTCAAGTCCGAGGACGATCTGACCTTGACCGCATCCGCGCAGTTGGACATGGCCGGGCGCACCTTGCCGTTCAACGACATCAGCAAGTACAGCTGGGGCGGCGACGTGGCGCTGTACAGCAGCGGTGGCAACATTCGTCAGGCCAGTGGCTCGCGCATAGACCTGTCGGCGCGCAACAACCAGGCCGGCAATCTGAGCGCCGTGGCGCTGGCGGCGGATGCGGGCATGGTCGATCTGCAAGGCGAGATCCTTGGCGCCAGCAGTGGTTATTACGATGCCGGTGGCACGCTGGTGCCGTACAAATCTGCGGGCGTGGACATTCGTGCGCAGCGCTTGGGCGGCGAGTTGAACGAGGCGTTTGCCGCGCTCAATCAGCGTCTGAACGCCGGCCAGGTGTTTGGCAGCCGCAGCTTCCAGCTCAAACAGGGCGATCTGCTGATCGGTGACGGGCTCAAGGCTGGCGAGGTGAACGTCTCGCTGGACAACGGCCGCCTGAGCGTGAACGGCTTGATCGACGCCAGTGGCGAACGGGTCGGCAGCATTCGTCTGTCCGGCAAAAATGGCCTGAGCCTGGCCGGTAATGCCGTGCTCGACGCACATGGTCGCGTGTTGCGGGTCGACAGCTACGGCAAGATCATCGACGCGCCGAACCGGGCGATGGTTGAGCTCAATTCCGGCGATGGCCTGCTGACGCTGACTTCCGGCGCACGCTTCGATTTGCGCCACGGCACCGACGCGCCGCTGGGCACTCTGGCCGGACAAAACGATGGCTTGCCGCGTGGCACGCTGGAGCTGAATGCACCACGCATCGGCAGCGCTGATATCGCCATCGACGCCAGCGGTGCGCTGGACATTCAAGGCGCACGCTCTATTGGCCTCAACGCCACCCGACGCTACACCGATGCCGCCGATGGTGTTGATCCGGTGGCCAGCGGTCGGCCGTATCAAGTGATCGATCAGGCTTATCTGGAGCGCATTCACGGCGACAGCAGCGCATTCATGGATGCCGCGCTGGCTAACAGCGATTTGCTGCAACGCAAACTGGCCGGACTGAACAATGCGGCATACGCCGATGCGTTCCATCTGCGGCCCGGCGTGGAAATCGCCAGTCACAGCGCTGACGGCGACCTCGTCGTGCAGGGCGATGTGGACCTGTCCGGCTACCGCTACGCCAGCCTCAATCCGCATACGCAGAAAACCGCGGTGTACGGTTCCGGCGAGTCCGGCAGCCTGGTGATCCGCGCTGGCGGCAATCTCGATATCTACGGCAGCATCAACGACGGTTTCGCACCGCCGCCGGAAACCGTCGACGACGCCGGCTGGAAACTGGTGCCGGGCGTGCAGCCGTTTGGCGGCGACCTGATCGTGCCTGGCGTGGGCGTGACGCTCGCAGAAGGCACGCTCTTCCCGCACGGCACGACGCTCAATTACGACTTGCCGATTCAAGCGACGACTCTGGTCAGCGGCACACTGTTGCCGACCGAGGGTACTCTGGCCGGGCCTTACACGTTGAACGCCGGAACAGTCTTGGCAGGTGCGGTGCACGACGCATCGGGCAATCTGCTGTACGCCGCCGGGACCTTGCTCGGCGACAGCGTGACGCTGCCGGCGGGCAGCCGCCTGGGTGCCGGCATCCGCCTGAACGCGGCGACCGAAATGCAAGCCATGCTCTGGCCCAAAGGCGTGCCACTGCCAGGCGCCTTCGCCGATAACAGTGTCGTTGGCGTGAAGCTCAGCGGATCACTGGAGCTGCTGCGCGGCTCGCTGATTCCGTCGATGACTGACGTGGTGCTGGCCGACGGCACGGTATTCATCGACCTGCGCCCGTTGAACGGCACGCAACAGGGGCGCAACTGGGCGGTGGCGAGCATGCTGCCCGCCGGCAGCACGTCGTGGTCGATGCGTGTGGTGGCGGGGGCAGACCTTGACGCTGCCGACAGCCGCAGCGTGAAGCCGTTGACCAGCGAGGGTCACTTGCGTCTGGCGGACACTCACTACGGGATGCTGATCTCTACCAAAAAACTCGATACCGTCTGGGCCGAAAATAATGGGTTGGGACAGACGCCCGGCGAGGTCGTCAAAGACGAAGATCTGTACAAGTGCGATCAAAACCCCGGTGCCTGCATAGCGCCCGCCAAGTTCCTGTGGACGGATGGCAATCCGATGGGCGCGCCGGCCGGCTCGCCAGTCAGCGACGACGATCTGTACTGGTGTGATATTGACCCGGCGTATTGCGCTGCCAACGTAGGCGGCACCACGGTCGCCAGCCATACGCAAATGTTCAGTGTGTTGCGCACAGGCGCCGCTGATCTGGACGTGTTGGCCGCTGGCAATCTGAGCATGGCTTCGCCGTTCGGCGTATATACCGCCGGTACGCAGTCCAGCGACGTTGATGAGCGTTACAACCAGCCTCGCGGTCGTCTGTCGGACGATGGCTCGGTACTGGGCAGCGCTGGCAGTGACAACGAGAAGTGGGTCAACGGCGGCAGCGACAGCTTGTATCAAGCCTGGTATCCACACCAGGGCGGCAATCTCACGATCGGCGCCGGTGGTTCGGTTTCGGGCGATGTCGTCGGGCAACGCCAGGCCGGCATCACCATGGATACCCGTGAGCAGGTTCCGAGCGTTGCGGTGGGCAACTGGCTGTGGCGCCAGGGCAGTGGTAACGATGATCTACCGACTGCCTGGTGGATCAACTTCGGCAGCTATGCAAGTCAGCCCCTGCCGGAGTCGGGCAGGAGTGCCGAGCCGTATCTGCTGGGGTTCACCGGTTTCGGCACCCTTGGCGGCGGTAACATCAGCCTGCGTGCCGGTGCGGACGGCGGCATGCTCAATGCGGTGGGTGATGGTCGTACCAATCGCTATCCGCGTGGCCAGGGCCTGGTCGTTGCAGTCGGCAGCACTGGACGAGTGGGCAGCGATGGCAGCCTGCAATTGACCGGCGGCGGCGATATCGACATGCGCCTGGGAGGGTCGCTTAATCCGTCGCTGCAGGCCCGTGCGGGGGAAACCGGAACGGAAGTACCGCGCCACGATCTGCAAGGCGCCGTTATCAACCTGCGTGGTGCGGCGCAAATCAGCGCCAGTGCCTTGGGCGGAGTCAATCTGCACTACGGCGCGTTTGCCAAGGATCAGGATCCGCGCGAGGCTCGCGCCTACGACCCGTTCAACTCCACCCTGAGCAGTGCCTCCGGCGGTCTGGTGCTGATTCCGGGTGATTCGGGTATGCGCCTGAGCACCCGTGGCGATCTGGTAGTGGGCGGTGCCGCAGACCCTGGGCGAGTGCGCTTGCAGAACTCCACGCCATTTACCGACGCCAGCGGGGTGGCCCATGCGGGTGGTGGCCTGAGCGGTTTCTCGCTGTGGACCGATCACACCGCGATCGATCTGTTTTCGGCCGGGGGCAACCTGACTCCAAGCACGCAATTGGCCGAACAACTGACTTCGCGATTCAATACATCGCCCACTGACGGTCGCTTCGTTTATCCGTCGATCCTGCGTGCGGTGGCGGCGCAAGGCTCGATTTATGCGGGGCCATCGGCCGTTTATAGTCCGGGCAATGCGCCGCCGTTGGTGGACTACTCGTTATTGCTGGCGCCGTCCAACTCGGGTCAGTTGGAACTGCTGGCAGGCCATTCGATTTACGCCGGCGGTTATGCGATCAATCAGTCCGGGGCCAGTCCTGCGGCGCTGGCCACGCCGTTTGCGCCGTCCTTCAACGGATTCGCCAGTCACACTGCCAGCCAACCGATCATCAGCAATAACAGTGCTGACGGCGTGACTACGGACCGCAACGTGCGTTACCCGTTGTTTGCTTTTGGCGCCAACAGCTACTCGGGTTCGAGTGGCGTGCAAGGGCCTGCGCGGTTCTATGCCTTGACCGGGGATCTGGTCGGGGTGCGCAGTGGCGAAACGTTGACGTTCAGTCTGCTCGGCGTACCACAGCGCAACTGGTATGAAGCGGCCGGCCCGGTGTGGATGGTCGCTGGTCGCGATATCGTCGCCTCGGGCACCGATCTGGGCAAACCAACGGCTGTACCGAATGACGGGATGGGCCAAGGTAATCAAACGATCAGTTCCACCGGCAACTTGTTCATCCACGACCGGCCGACCGATGTGTCGCGGGTTTCGGCCGGCCGCGACATTCTCTACAGCAGCTTCGATATCGCCGGTCCGGGCGTTCTGGACATCAACGCCGGACGCAACATCCTGATGGAGGATCGCGCCGGTATCACCAGTCTCGGGCCGGTGTTGTCGGGCGACAGCCGTCCCGGTGCGAGCGTGGTATTGCAGGCTGGGGTGGGCGCGAAGGGGCCGGATTATTCTCGGTTTATCGAGCGCTATTTGGGTCCGGACAACGTGGCGCGTGCGGACGCTTCGCTGATCGGGCAACCGGGCAAAGTGGTGAAAAACTACCTCGCCGAACTGCAGAGCTGGCTGACCCTCGGCTACGGCTTCAGCGGTAATCAAGAACAGGCGCAGGCTTTCTTCGCCGCGCTGCCGAGCAGTGCGCAAGCGATCTTCGCCCGTCAGGTGTACTTCGCCGAATTGCGTGCCGGCGGCCTCGAATACAACGACGCCGACGGCCCGCGCAGCGGCAGTTATCTGCGCGGTCGTAACGCCATTGCGGCGCTGTTCCCGAGTACCGATGTGGCGGGCAATCCGATTCGCTACGACGGCGACATCACCCTATACGGTGGCGCCGGGGTCAAGACGCTGTTTGGCGGCGACATTCAGATGCTTACACCGGGCGGCGGTCAGGTGTTTGGCATCGAAGGCGCGGCACCACCGTCCACCGCGGGGATCATCACTCAAGGTTCGGGCAACATTCAGCTGTATTCGCAGGGCAGCATTTTGCTCGGCCAGAGCCGGATCATGACGACGTTCGGCGGCTCGATTTTGGGTTGGTCGGCCGAGGGCGACATCAACGCCGGTCGCGGCTCGAAAACCACCGTGGTCTACACCCCGCCGAAACGCGTATACGACACATGGGGCAACGTCACGCTGTCGCCGTCGGTGCCGAGCACCGGCGCCGGTATCGCCACGCTAAACCCGATTGCCGAAGTCGCGCCGGGCGACATCGACCTGATCGCGCCGCTCGGCACCATCGACGCGGGGGAGGCGGGGATTCGCGTCTCGGGCAACGTCAACATTGCGGCACTGACGGTGGTCAACGCGGCGAACATTTCGGTGCAGGGCAAAGCGACCGGCGTACCCGTGGTATCGGCGGTGAATACCGGTGCGATCACCTCGGCCAGTTCTGCTGCATCGTCGGCAACGCAAGCGGCAGAAGACGTCGCGCGTCAGCAGCAAGCGGCGGCGCGGCAGAATCAGGCTTCGGTGTTCAGCGTGCAGGTCTTGAGTTTTGGCAATGAGCAACTGGCACCATCGCGTGACGGCGCCAGCCGCGCGCCGACGCCGGGTTACAACCCGAACAGCCCGGTGCAAGTGCTGGGGGCAGGGGCGCTGGATGAACAGGCGAAACAGCAGTTGACCGAGGAGGAGCGCGGGCAACTGACGTTGTAAAGGACTCTCGTGTAGTACTTTTGGGCGACCTTTTGGTCGCCCTTTTTTTATGTTGATGAAGTTGGAGGGTATTTTTGTCGGGCGTGAAGTACCGCCAGTATTCTGATGCGTCCATTCACTCGATAGACCAGCAGATAGTTCGGATGAATCACCATTTCACGAGTGCCAGGTACTCGGCCAGGTCGGTAAGCATATGGTATTGATGAAAGTCGCTGTGCTGCTGTACCAACCTTGTGTCTTAGCGAAATTGAAGCGTTGGTGTTGCGTTGCTCGATGTATTTGAAGATGTCGGCCAGTTGACGTGAGGACTTGCTGCTCCATTCAAGCAGCAGCGCGGCGCTTCCTGCGCATCTCTTCCAGCATCTGGTCGAGCATTAACATAGCTTCATCATGGGGAATGCCAGGACTAGGATCATCCAGTGCCTCCTGCACCTTGGCACGAAACCAGCGATCGTAGCTCTCTGCCTCTTCTTCGGATTCGAAATCAGAGTAAAACGGGGAAAGTAATATGCTCATAGTGATCTCCGTGAGCAATCTCAGCAGTCTAAGGGGGGAATGGCCCATTGTCGTCACTGGCAGACGATGCACCCCATGAGCCGTTGAAGAACCATGGAGTAACGGAGCCCATTGTCTGCAAGCGCCCCCGTTAAATCTGCCGGACGTTTCCCTCAGTTGTCCGGCAATCTCGACCGCCGTTGTAGGCGTATTCCACGAATGCGTTTTTCAGGTTTTCAGCCTACAAATTCGGGTGCGCTTTCCTACGAATGCGCTCAAAAAGCATACGGAATACTCACCTTCGCCCACAACATTTCCCCCTCCGGCCGATTCTCCACATCAAATTCCTTCGCCCAGCGAATCTCCGCACTGGCGTACTTTAGAAAGGTGAAATGCAACGCCGGGCCAATCGCAAACACTTGCCCGCGTACGCCATCGTTCACATCCTCGCCAGCAAATTGCACGGTGTGGCCGAACTGTTTGTCGTCGGTGGTCTGCTTGAGGTAGTAGCCGTTGATGCCGAGCATCAGGTCGTCGGTGATCTTGTAGCTGGCCGAATAATCGAAGTGGAAAATCTGCCCGGACTTGTAGTCGGTGTCTTTGTTCTTTTCGTTGAAGCTGTAAGTGGTTTTCATCGACACCTCGCTGCGTTCGGTCGGCAGCCAGGTGAAGGAGAACAACGGCTTGTAGGTGTAGAAATTGTTGCTGGTATTGGCCAGCCGATCGACGCTGTATTCGCCAGTGGGCACGGTGATTTCCACGGCGGCGCCGAGGGTCAGGTTCTTGCCCATGTCCCACAGGATGATCGGCGCGATGGTGGTGTCGCCCATGCCTTCGCGGGTGTCGCTAAGGCCGAACACCGAGACTTCCTGTTTCAGCCACGGCTGGGCGATATAGCCAGCGAGACGCCCGCCGAAAATCCGCACCGGACTCAGGTAATCGAGACGCGGGATGACTGCTGTGGATTCGATTTCGACATTCGGCACCTTGCCGCCCAACGAGCTGATGTTGAGTTTCCGTGCCTTGTAATGGTTGTAGTAGAGGTTGAACGCGACCATGTTCGGCGGAAGGCTGTCGACTTCCAGCGGCAGCATGAAGAACCCGTCGGTGCCGGTGCCGATGTTGTCGACGCCGGCTTCGGTCGCCAGCGCCGGCAACGTCGCGGCGCTGGCAACCAGCATCAATCCAAGACGCAAAGGGAATGTCGCGCGGTTCGGGTTCATGTCCGTCCTCATTATTATTGTGTTTGGGCGCACCGCCGGCGCTCAGGACGCCCGGCCACTATACAAATAAGCCTTCGGCGCCCGACAGGGCAGGGTATTGGCGGACACTTGAGGGCACTTCTGCGGACAGCTGATAAACCCTGTGCTAACTTCCTTGGACATAACCGGTAACAAAAATAACAATTCAGCATGATCCGGAATGTCCATCCCCATGAATATGAAAGCCGTCGATCCGACCTATGAACTGGCGCTGGTGTCGCCATTTCTCCTGCAAACCCTGGCCGAAGTCGCCGAGCACAAGGGCATCCAGCCTGAGACGCTGTGCCGTGGCCTGGGTTTCACCCTCGAAGATCTGCAGGATCCCGCGCAACGGATTTCCTATCGTCAGGCGGTGGCGATGATCCAGCGCGCGCTCAAGGTCTTGCCCAATCAGGGCCTGGGGTTGTGGGTGGGGGCGCAGAACGTGCTCGGGACGTTGGGCTTGCTCGGGCATGTGCTGTCACTGTGCAAGAACCTGCGCGATGCGTTTGCCTTGGGCATTCGTCATCAGCACACCTCCGGCGGGATCGTCGTCTCGAGCGTCGATGTGGTCGGTGATCAGGTTTATCTCGACGCCGAATGCCGGCTGCCGTTTGCCGAGGTGCAGGTGTTCGCGGTCGAAGAGTTTTTCGCAAGCCTGCTGGTGTATGGCCGGGCGCTGGTGGGGGACGGGTTCAAGCCGATTGCCGTGGAATTTGTGCACGCCGCTCCGGATTACCTTGATGAGTACGCACGATTGCTCGGGCCGGATGTGCGTTTCGGCTGTCTGCACAATCGCATGCTCATCGATGTGCAGTGGCTGGACGTGAAGCTGCCCAATCATCATTCGCTGGCGTTGCGTCAGGCGCTCAAATTGCTCGAGCTGGAAGCGGCGCAGGTGCATCAGAAGCTCGATCTGATTCAAGCGGTGGAACGGGCGATTGCGCGGGATCTGAGTCACGGCAGTCATATCGAGAAGATTGCCGGCGATCTGAACATGAGCAGCCGCACGCTGCGCCGGCGTTTGACTGAGCATGCGCTGACGTTCGAGGCGTTGCTCGAGCAGGTGCGTCAGGCACGGACCATGAGTTTGCTGGGCAATCCGGAAATGGCCATCGAGCGCATCACCGAAGAGGTCGGCTACAGCGATGTGCGCAGTTTTCGCCGGGCGTTCAAGCGCTGGACGGGGAAGAGTCCGAGTGCGTGGCGCGATTGCCCTCACCCCAACCCTCTCCCAGAGGGAGAGGGGGCCGACCGAGGTGTCTTGCGTGATACATCGACCTGAAAGCTTTGTGTCGATTATGGACTCACCAAAGCAGGTTCACGTCGGCGTAAATCTCCAATATCCCCGGATCGGTCCCCTCTACCTCCGGGCGGTCCGACGTTTCGGGAGGGTAAGGGTGAGGGGACGCTTCTGCCGCCATCCAAAACCCCACAAACCCTCCGCCTACAGTTAAACTCCGCGCTCTTTCCAAGGAGTCGACATGAGTTACTACCAGCCGGGCATTCTCGCCACCCCTGTTCCATCGCAAGCACGTCATCTTTTTTTCGCCCTGCAATCGGTTGAAGCGCTGCCGCAGGCGATCGACAACCTGATGAATCTGGTGGACGGCAAGTCGGCGGTGATCGGTTTCGGTGAATCCCTGACCAAGGCCCTGAACGTGGAAATCGCCAGCCTGCGCAGCTTCCCGGCCATGACCGGTGTCGGCGTGGAAAACCCGTCGACCCAGCACGCGTTGTGGGTTTGGTTGCATGGCGTTGACCGTGGTGAGTTGCTCAACCGCAGCAGCGAATTGCAAGCTGCACTGGCACCGGCCCTGCGCCTGGTGCAGATGCAGGAAGCCTTCCGCCACAAGGACGGCCACGACCTCACCGGCTACGAAGACGGTACCGAAAACCCGCACGATGAAGCTGCCGTTGCCGCAGCCTTGTTGGGCGAGGGCGCCGAAGGTCTGGTCGGTGGCAGTTTCGCGGCGATCCAGCAGTGGCAGCACAACCTAAAGGGTTTCCACGCGCTGTCGGCTGAAGACAAAGACAACATCATGGGTCGCCGTCTGAGCGACAACGAAGAAATCGACGACGCCCCGGTATCGGCCCACGTCAAACGTACCGCCCAGGAAAGCTTCGCGCCGGAAGCCTTCGTAGTGCGGCGTTCGATGCCGTGGATCGAAGGCGAGCGCGCCGGGCTGATGTTCCTCGCCTTCGGCTTCTCGCTCGATGCCTTCGAAGCGCAATTGCGCCGTATGAGTGGACTGGAAGACGGCATCGTCGATGGTCTGTATCGCATCAGCCGTCCGATCACTGGCGGCTATTACTGGTGCCCGCCGCTGAAAGACGGCCACCTCGACTTGCGCGCGTTGCGCATCGGCTAAGGACTGACGATGAACCTGGTGCGTTGGGGCATGATCGGTTGCGGCAGCGTCGCTGAGCGCAAGAGCGGGCCGGCCTTCTACAAGGCGCCCGGTTCGGCGCTGGTGGCTGTGATGGGCCGACGCCTTGAGGCGGTCACCGATTACGCTGCACGCCACGGCATCGCGCGGATTTATACCGATGTCGATGCGCTGATCAACGATCCCGAGGTGGACGCGGTGTACATCGCCACGCCACCCGACAGTCACCACGAATACAGCCTCAAAGTCGCCGCCGCCGGCAAGCATTGCTGCGTGGAAAAACCCATGGCGCTCAACGCCGGGCAAAGCCGCGAGATGCAGCAAGTGTTTGCCGCTGCCGGTCTGCACCTGTTCGTTTCCTACTACCGCCGCTCGTTGCCGCGCTTTCAGCAAGTGCGGCAGTGGCTGGAGCAGGGGCGCATCGGTGAGGTGCGGCACCTTAGCTGGACGCTGACCAAGGCGCCGTCGCCCAAGGATCTGGACGGTGGCGACAATTGGCGCACCGACCCTGCGGTCGCGGGTGGTGGTTACTTTGCCGATCTGGCCAGCCATGGCTTTGATCTGTTCCAGTACCTGCTTGGCGACATCACCGAAGTCGCCGGCTTCACTGCGCGTCAGGCCGGGTTGTATGCAGCTGAAGACGCGGTGAGCGCCAGTTGGCGTTTTGCTTCAGGGGCGCTGGGCATGGGCTGCTGGAGCTTTGTCGCGGATCGGCGTGAGGATCGGGTCGAGATAATCGGCAGCCTGGGGCGCATCAGTTTCTCAGTGTTCGATGAGCATCCGGTTGAGCTGCGCGGGGATGAACAGCTGAGCCTGACCATCGATCATCACGAGCATATTCAGTGGCACCACGTGCTGGGCATGAACGCGCACATCCGCGGCGAGTCGCAGCACCCGGCCACGGGCGCCGAAGCGCTCAAGACTGATTGGGTCATGGACCAGATCCTCAACCGCCGCTCCCACAGGGTATGCGTTGCATCAAACATATAAGGTTATGCGCATTCGGTATTTCTCAAGCTTGTCATAACGTCTCTAAGATCACGTCATAACTCGTTATGACAAGTGATCCAGTGATGACCGATAACGTTCTCTCCCTCAGTAGCGTTCCCCTGCACACTCAACTGCGCGACGTGCTGCGTGCGCGCATTCTCGACGGCGAATACCCGCAAGACAGTCAGATGCCGTCCGAAAGCGAGCTCGGCACGCTGTTCAAAGTCAGCCGCATCACCGTGCGCCAGGCTTTGGGTGATCTGCAAAAAGAAGGGTTGATCTTCAAGATTCACGGCAAAGGCACCTTCGTCGCCAAGCCCAAGACCTTTCAAAACGTCAGCTCCCTGCAAGGCCTCGCCGAGTCGATGACCGGGCGTGGCTACGAGGTGATCAACCGCCTGCGCAGCTTCAAATTCATCGCCGCCGACAAACGGGTCGCCGAGCGTTTGCAAGTCGCGGAAGGCGAGATCGTCACCCAGATCAAACGCGTGCGGCTGATCAATCGTGAGCCGATTTCGCTGGAAATCACCTACCTGCCCAAAGCCGTCGGCGAGCGGCTGGAGAAGGCTGATCTGGTCACTCGCGACATCTTCCTGATCCTCGAAAACGACTGCGGCATCGCCCTCGGCCATGCCGATCTGGCCATCGACGCGGTGCTGGCTGACAGCGATCTGACCCAGGCGCTGAACGTCGAGGCCGGCTCGCCGATCATGCGCATCGAGCGCTTGACCCACGACGCCAACGGTCAGCCGCTGGATTTCGAACACCTTTACTACCGTGGCGATGCGTTCCAGTACCGCCTGCGGATCGACCGGCAAAAAGGGGAGCAGGCATGACGCGCAGCACGTTGGAGCAGGAATACGACATCGTCGTGATCGGCGGCGGCACTGCCGGGCCGATGGCCGCGATCAAGGCCAAGGAAAAAAACAGGGATCTGCGCGTGTTGCTGATCGACAAGGCCAACGTCAAGCGCAGCGGTGCGATCAGCATGGGCATGGACGGCCTGAATAACGCGATCATCCCCGGCCACTCGACGCCGGAGCAATACACCAAGGAGATCACCATCGCCAACGACGGCATCGTCAATCAGGCGGCGGTGTACGCCTACGCGACCCACAGTTTCGAAACCATCGAACAGCTCGACCGCTGGGGCGTGAAGTTCGAGAAGGATGAAACCGGCGATTACGCGGTGAAAAAAGTCCACCACATGGGCGCCTATGTGCTGCCGATGCCCGAAGGGCACGACATCAAAAAAGTCCTGTATCGCCAATTGAAACGCGCGCGAGTGAGCATCACCAATCGGCTGGTGTGCACGCGGTTGCTGACTGACGAGGAGGGCGCGGTCAACGGCGTGATGGGCTTCGATTGCCGTACTGCCGACTTCCATGTGATCAAGGCCAAGGCGGTGATTCTGGCGTGCGGCGCTGCCGGACGACTCGGTCTGCCGTCCTCGGGTTACCTGATGGGCACCTACGAAAACCCGACCAATGCCGGCGACGGTTACGCCATGGCCTATCACGCCGGGGCCGAGCTGGCGAACCTCGAATGCTTTCAGATCAACCCGCTGATCAAGGATTACAACGGCCCGGCCTGCGCCTACGTCACCGGCCCGCTGGGTGGTTACACCGCCAATAACAAGGGCGAACGCTTCATCGAGTGCGACTACTGGAGCGGGCAGATGATGTGGGAGTTTCACCAGGAACTGGAAAGCGGCAACGGCCCGGTGTTCCTCAAGCTCGATCATTTGGCCGAGGAAACCATCCAGAACATCGAGGAAATCCTGCACAGCAACGAGCGCCCGAGCCGTGGCCAGTTTCACGCCAATCGCGGTACGGATTACCGCACGCAAATGGTCGAAATGCACATCTCGGAGATTGGTTTTTGCAGCGGCCATTCGGCGTCCGGAGTGTGGGTCAACGAGCGTGCGGAGACGTCGGTGAAGGGTTTGTACTCGGCGGGTGACATGGCCGCTGTGCCGCACAACTACATGCTCGGCGCCTTCACCTACGGCTGGTTTGCCGGGCACAACGCGGCAGATTTCGTCGCCGGCCGCGAGTTCTCCGCGCTGGATGCCGAGCAGATCGAGAAAGAGAAGGCGCGAGTCTACGCACCGCTGGATCGCGAGCACGGCCTGCCTCCAGCCCAGGTCGAGTACAAGCTGCGGCGCTTCGTCAATGACTACCTGCAACCGCCGAAAGTGACCAAGAAGATGGAAATCGGTCTGCAACGCTTCAGCGATATCGAGCGCGATCTGGATGAGATGAAGGCCAACAACCCGCACGAGCTGATGCGCGCCATGGAAGTCAGCATGATCCGCGACTGCGCCGAAATGGCCGCGCGCGCCTCGCTGTTCCGTGCCGAAAGCCGCTGGGGCTTGTATCACTACCGCGTTGATCACCCGCAACGCGACGACCGTGAATGGTTCTGCCATTGCCATCTGAAGAAGGGCGAGGACGGCCGCATGACCAGTTTCAAGAAGGAAGTCGAGCCGTACATCATCCCGCTCGATGCCGAAGAAATGCAGGCCTACGACCGCTTGCGTGTCGGCGCCTTCGCGGCTTGAAAAACCACTGACAGAGAGTCCGAACCATGGCCTATCAAGCCCAGGAAATCTTCTTTCGCTCCAATGCCCCGGTCACCGTCGATGAGGACAAATGCATCGCCGAAAAAGGCTGCACCGTGTGCGTCGACGTTTGCCCGATGGACCTGCTGGCGATCAACCCGGCGACGCAAAAGGCCTACATGGCGTTCGATGAATGCTGGTACTGCATGCCGTGCGAAAAGGACTGCCCGACGGGTGCGGTGAAAGTTGAAATTCCCTATTTATTGCGGTGACTGAACGGACGCCATCGCTGGCAAGCCAGCTCCCACAGGGATTTGCAATGGGACACAGATGTCGCAAACAACAGAGAAACCTGTGGGAGCTGCGGTGCGACGATTCGACTTGCCAGCGATGAGGCCCGCACAAACAACGCATAACGCCATCCGGAAACACCGGACGCGGAATTCACAAAAACCACCCCTCGTTTCCCACCGCGCCCTGATCGCGGCGGAGACGAACATCCAATAAATGATTCGAGGGGATTCAACCATGTTGCGTGCAGCAATCGCCGGTCTGGTACTGGCTTCGTTCACCTTGTCAGCCTCGGCCGAAACCATCCGCATCGCCATCGGCACCCAGGACACCACCATCAACTGCGCGGCCGGCGGTCTGTTGATCCGCGAGCTGGGCCTGCTCGACAAATACCTCCCGCACGACGGGGCTTACAAGGACGCCAAGTACGAGGTGCAGTGGAAGAACTTCACCAGCGGCGCACCGCTGACCAACGAGATGGTCGCCGGCAAGCTGGATTTCGGCGCAATGGCCGATTTCCCCGGCGCGTTCAACGGCGTGGCATTTGAAACCGCCGGCAAGCACAGCCTGTTTATCAGCGTTTTGTCGGGGAGCACCAAGGGTAGCGGCAACGGCATCGTGGTGCCGAGCGCGTCTGGCGTGCAGTCGCTGAGCGAACTCAAGGGCAAGACCATTTCCGTGCCGTTCGCCTCGACCGCTCACGGCATGTTGCTGCGCGCCGTGGCCGAGCAGGGCTGGGATCCGCTTAAAGACGTGAACATCATCGCCCAGCCGCCGGAAGTTGCCGGCTCAGCGTTGCAGGCCGGCAAGATCGACGCTCACGCCGATTTCGTGCCGTTCGCCGAACTGTTCCCGAGCCGTGGATTCGCGCGCAAGATCTACGATGGCGCCCAAGCCAATGCGCCAACTTTCCACGGCGCGCTGGTCGATCAGGCCTATGCGAAAAAGTACCCGGAAATCGTCGTCGCCTACCTGCGCGCGAGTATCGAAGCCAATCAACTGCTCGCCGCTGAACCTGAGAAGTACAGCGATCTGATCGCCAAGGTCACCGGGGTCGACGCCGATGTCAATTATCTGTTCCACGGCCCACTCGGCGTGCAGACCCGCGACCTGAGCTGGAAGCCGGAATATCGCCAGGCAGTCGGTACGGCAATCGATACGCTGAAGCTGTTGAAGAAGGCTGATCGTGGGCTGGATCTGAACAACTTCATCGACGACCAGTACATCCGTGCGGCGTTCAACGCTTCGAATCTCGACTACAGCGCGCAACTGGCTAACTACGCGCAGACGCCTTTGCAGTCTGTAGATGCGGCGACAGGTAAAGCGATTACTGATTTGCGCCATGTTGCGGAGATTTGGGTACGTGGCGAAGACAAGGTTCGTCGGTATGCTTCGGCTGAGTCGGCGTTTACCGCGCTGGCCGGGTTGAAGCAGGAAGGTAAGAGCGTTCGTGCGGTGTATGCGCAGGCGAGTGACAGCGGGATCAAATTGCTGGCGGAGCAAGCGTGGTTTGCCAGTGATGGGAAGGGGCGGTTGAGTGCGTTTCTGCTCAAGGGCCAAGCGCAGCAATACGCCGCGACGCAGGGCGGCAAGGTCTTCGACTTCACCGACGCCACCACTCAGGCCGTGGCTAGCCGCTGACGGCAGATCAAAAGCCCCTCACCCTAGCCCTCTCCCGGAGGGAGAGGGGACTGACCGAGGTGTTTGGGCTTGATACATCGACCTGAAAATTCCGAGGCGAACATGCTTTCGAAAACAATCGAGATCGGCCCCCTTTCCCCCTCGCCCCCTTGGGGGCGGTCCGACGATTCGGGAGGGCTGGGGTGAGGGGGTTCGATCTAAGCCATCACACGGAAATCCGATCCATGAAAACCCCAAAACCCCGCTGGACCGCCAGAGCCACTTCACTACTAATCTGCCTGCTGTTCTGGCATCTAGCCGCCAGCCACCACTGGAACCTCGGCCTCGTCACCTTCGCCAACGTCCCCACCCCCATGGCCGTCATCGAAGCCGCACTGGGCCTGGGCGACTCCGGCAAACTCATGCAACACCTGACCAGCAGCCTCAGCCGCGTGTTCGCCGGCTACCTCGCCGCGCTGGTCATCGGCATCGCACTGGGCCTGGCCATCGGCCGCTTGAAATGGGCCGAAGATTTACTCTTGCCGCCACTCGAAGTCCTGCGCCCGATCCCCGCTGTCGCATGGATTCCACTGGCGATCTTGATGTTCCCGTCCTCAGAACTGTCGATGGTCTTCATCACTTTCACCGGCGCGTTGTTTCCGATTTTGCTCAACACCGTGCACGGCGTCGAAGGCGTCGATCCGCGCCTGATCGCGTCCGCCAAAAGCCTCGGCGCCGGACGCCGCGCGATCTTGCTGGAAGTGATTCTGCCGGGTGCTGCGCCGAGCATCATCACTGGCCTCGCCATCGGCATGGGTACTTCGTGGTTCTGCCTGGTCACCGCTGAAATGATCTCCGGCCAGTTCGGCATCGGTTACTACACCTGGGAGTCCTACACCATTCAGAACTACGCCGACATCGTGGTTGGCATGTTGCTGATCGGCGTATTGGGCATGGGCAGCAGCCTGCTGATCAAACGCCTCGGCGGGCTGTTCACGCCGTGGCACCGACCACGAGGAAAAGCCTGATGAGTGCCATGCAAACCCCGGAAGGGCGGATCGATATCCGCCAGTTATCCATCGTCCTCGGCGAAGGCCACGAGGCATTCGAAGCGGTGCAAGGGCTGGATTGCCAGATCGAATCCGGCCAGTTCGTGTGCATTCTTGGGCCGTCCGGTTGCGGCAAATCGACCTTGCTTGGCGCGCTCGCTGGGCACTTGCAGCCGCGTGGCGGGCAACTGAAAGTCGATGGCGCCGAAGTCTCCGGGCCGTCGCCACAGCGCGGCATGGTGTTCCAGCATCACACGCTGTTCCCGTGGCGCACGGTGCGCGACAACGTTGCGTTCGGCCTGAAGATGCGTGGCATCGGCAAGGCGGAACGGCATCGTGCGGCAGATGAAATTCTTGCGCTGGTCGGTCTCGACGGCTTTGCCGAACGCTGGCCGGATCAACTCTCCGGCGGCATGCAGCAGCGGGTGGAAATCGCCCGCGTGCTGGTCAATCGTCCACGGCTGTTGTTGATGGACGAGCCGTTCGGCGCGCTGGATGCGCTGACCCGGCTGAACATGCAGGAACTGCTGCTCGACATCTGGACGCGCATTCGTACCACCGTGGTGTTCGTCACCCATGACATCGACGAAGCGCTGTTCCTCGCCGACCGTTTGCTGGTGATGAGCGCGCGCCCGGGGCGGATCATCGAAGACCTGCATCTGGAATTCCCGCGTCCACGCACCACCGAGCTGGTCACCAGCCCTGAATTTTCCCGGCTCAAGCGTCACTGTCTTGAGCTGCTGCGCCATGACGATAATCGACCGCTGCCGCGCCTCAACCCGCTCGGCTTGCCTCCTGAAAACCCTTTGCCACGGTTTGCCCTATGAACTCATTTTTTGCTGTGACCGATAACGACGAAATTCTTGCCCTGCAACCACGTTTGACCGCCGAGGATGCCGGCGTGCGGCGGATTGCGCTGATTGCGCTGATTGATCTGGCTGATCTTGAAGAGCCGGAGGGTTTGCTTTGGCTGATCGAGCGACTGGCGGACGATCCAGCCGAAGAAGTCCGCGCCGAAGCTGCTCGTCTGCTCGAAGCCTGGGAGGATGAAGCGGTGGTTGAGGCGTTGTGTCAGGCGCTGACCGATCCTGCTTTGGCAGTACAGGCAGCAGCAGCACAAAGTCTGAGCCTGCTGAAAACCGAAGCGGCTGGGCGGGTGATCTTGCCGTGGGCCGGGCATGCCGAAACCAGTGTGCGAATCGCCGCATTACGCGCCTTGCGCGAATTGCGTTTTGCCGATGCTGCGCCGGCTGCCATTCAAGCGCTGAACGATACCGACGCCAACGTGCGCCGCGAAGCCGTGGGCGTGCTCGGCTGGCTCAAGCAGCTCGATGCTTTACCGGCGCTGGCAAGCCTGGCCAGTGCTGATCCCGACACCGAAGTACGCCGCGCCGCGACCGGCGCCCTCGGCCTGGCATCCGGCGCCGAAGTGCTGCCGGCGCTGCGCCAGGCCTTGCAGGACTCCGCTTGGCAGGTACGCGAAGAAGCCGCCACCACACTGGGTAAAGTCGGCCAGCCTGACGCCGGCCCGGCGCTGATCGAAGCCCTGAGCGACGACTATTGGCAGGTCCGCCTGCGCGCCACCCGCAGCCTCGGTCGACTCAAGTACGCCGCTGCACTTGACGCGCTGATCGAAACCCTCGGCCACCGCATCAGCAACCTGCGCAAGGAAGCCGCGCTGGCCCTCGGCGAACTGCATGATCGCGGTGCCGTCGCCGCGTTGCAGGCTGCGCAGGACGATGGTGATCCGGAAGTACGCAAAGCCGTGCGCATCGCGCTGAGTCAACTGCAATGAATCCGGTCGCCATCGGTAACTCGCAAACTGCGCAGACGCTGCGCCTGAACTGGCCGGATGGCCGCGAATCGCTGCTCAGTCATGCCGAATTGCGTCGCCAGTGCCCGTGCTCGCAATGCCGGGCGTTTCGTTTGCAAGGCACACCGCCGATGGTCGACCCGCGCGTACGCGTCATCGAAATAAACGCCCAGGGCTACGGCCTGCAACTGGTGTTCAGCGACGGCCATCAGCGCGGAATCTATCCGTGGCCGTACCTGGCGCAATTACCTTCTTGAAAGCTCCTGCAGAGGGATTGTCGTCAGGTCAGAAAGATTTGCTGAGGCTGGCGACGACGGTCGCGCTGCACACATCCTTGAATCCCCAGTTGCTCAAGCACTGGGTTTGCGACAGGTCGGTGTCCAGGTAGCTCAACCCCAGCACCACGCCGGCCAGATCGTGGGTCAGTTTGACTTCCCACTCGCGGTAGGATTCGTCGCCATGACCGGACGCCGAATACAGATGTGGATCCTTGAAATCCATAGTGCCGTAACGCAATTTCAGGCCGGAATCGAACGGCAATTCGGTCTCGTAACTGACATAGCTGTAAAGCGAACTCTGCTGGCTGTCGATCCCCGGCGCATCGCTGGAATAGTAGGCCGCGAGCTTCACTCCGTAAGCGCCGAGAATTGCGTACACCTCACCTTGATTGAACTGGCTTTCCTTGGGATAGGCGTACTTGATGTAACCCAGATCCAGACTGATGGCCTCGCTGGCCTGCCACAGCCAACCGGCGTAGTAATCGACTTCATAACGGGTTTTCAGCCCGCCGCCGAAATCGACATTGGAACTCCAGCCGCCTGCATAGAGGCCGCTGTTGTGCGCAAGGGTCAGACCGGCCTGCGCAGCCGGGTCGTTCTGGGTTTGCGAGATGCCGCGCGTGCGGTAGTCGCTGGCCAGCGTCAGGTCCACCAGCAGGTTGAAGTCGTCATTCAGCGGTACGGCGTGGCTGCTCAAGGGCAGCAAGCTCAAGGAACCGAGGGCGAGCAAAGACAAGGCTTTCATGTGAAGTCCCGATGTTGTGATTGTTATGGGGCACAAGGAAAACTGTGGGGGCCAGCAGGCTGGCTCCCGCAGAGAAATCGTGTTGCTAGAGGGGCGAGGTGTAGACCTGACGTCCGGCGAACCAGGTTTGCAGCACTTGAGTGTCATGCAGGGCTTTGTCGTCGACGCTGAACACGTCGCGATCGAGCACGATGAAGTCGGCTTGTTTGCCCGGACTCAGCGAGCCAATGGTTTTCTCCAGGCCAATGGTGCGCGCGGCGTTGGCGGTGTAGGCGTAGAACATGGTTTCGCGGTCCAGACGTTCGTCGGCGTTGAGCACGCCCAGCGGCCCGACGCGGGTAATGGCCTGAGCCATGGCGTTCCACGGATTTGGCGAGGACACCGGCCAGTCGCTGGCACCGGCAATCGTTGCACCCTGTTTGAGCAGCGAATGCGCCGGGTATTGATAGCGAAAGGCGAGGGCGCTGACGTAAGGCTTGATCATCTCGGTGGTGTAGTCGTCGGCACTGGCCCAGAGCAGTTGCATCGAGGCAATCACGTCGAGCGGTTTGAAGCGGGCGAACTCGGTCGGGTTGACCATCTGCAAGTGAGTGATCGAATGGCTGATGCCGCTCTGGCGATCCTTGCGCGCCTGGGCGATGCCGTTCAACGCTTCGCGCACCGCGCGGTCGCCGATGGCATGGATGTGCACCAGCCAGCCGCGCTGGTCGATGGCGCTGACCAGTTCGCCGAAGTGCTTGGGATCGATCAGCAGCTCGCCCTGTTTTTGCGAGTTGTTGTAGGGATCGATCATCGCTGCGCTCTGCGCCGGGTATTCGATCACGCCGTCGGCGAAGATCTTGATTCCCGGCAATGTCAAATTGGGGATGCCCTGAAATTGCTGGCGTACTTTGTCCAGCGTATCGAGATCGGCCGGTACGCTTTTCGAATTGGCCACCAGCAGCGCGGCGACGTGGGCGCTCATCCCGCCGCTTTCTGAAAGAGCTTTATAGGCGGGCAGCACGCCAACGGTTTTCTCGGTGGGTTTGAGGGCGAATACCGGCTCGCCCGGCGCGGCGTTGGCGGCGGGGTCCATCCACGCGGTAATCCCGAGGCTGTTGTTGTAACGCATCGCCGATTGCGCGGCTTTGAGCATGTCTTCGGCGCTCGGCACCGGCATTTTCGAGGCCACCCGGTCCCAGCCGGCATCGACCACAAAGCCGTTCGGCTCACCGCTGGCGAATTTGCCGATGGTGTCTTTTTCCGCGTCGGGCAGGTTTTTCAGCAGCGCGGCGTCAATGCCCGCGCGCTTGAGCATCACGTTATTGGCCCATGCGGTGTGGTGATCGCTGCCGGTGAACACCACGGGCACCTCGGCCCACTCGCCGCTGTTGAAGGTTTTGCCCAAGGCTTCGGCCTGCGCCCAGTACATGGAACTCATGCCGGCGACGCTCAGCACGTCCCCATGCCTTGCCTTGCCGTCATCGCGCCAGCCGCGCAGCCGGTTTGCCAGTTCATCGAGGCTGACCACTTCGTCTTGCATGTTGGCCGCGACCATTTCCAGTCCGCCGAAAATCGCGTGGGAATGGCTGTCGATCAGGCCGGGAATCAGCGCTTTGCCGCCGAGGTCGATGACTTGGGTGCCAGGTTCGATCAGGGCTTTGATCTGTGCGTCGGAGCCGACTTTCAGCACTTTGCCGTTTTCCACTGCCAGCGCCTGCACCTTCGGCTGAGCACGGTCGGCGGTGAAAATCTTGCCGTTGAGCAGCACCAGATCGGCGGCGGCCATGGCTTCCATCGAGGCAAAACTCACGGCGGCGGCCAATAGGCTCGGGATGAATCTTTTCATTGAAGATTTCCTTGTTATTGCGTCTGATGGCCAGATTAGTGGCTGGCAACGGCCAACAGAACGCATCACTCACGAAAAACGTTTTTGCCTGAATGGAAAAAGCATGGACAAGCTGGGTGCTTTGAAAATGTTTGTGGTCACTGCGCAACTTGGCAGTTTCAGCCGTGCCGCCGAGCAATTGGGCAAGACTCCGTCGGCGCTGACCAAAGCGGTGAATCATTTGGAGTCGGAGTTGGGCGCACGGTTGTTCGAGCGCAGCACGCGGCGGATTCTGCTGACTGAAATCGGTCGGCTGTATCTGGAAACCGCGCGGCAGGTGTTGCAGCGCCTCGACGAGGCCGGTGAGGAAATCGAGCAGTTGCAGCATGGCTTGCGCGGCAGCCTGAAAATCACCGCGCCGCTGGCCTATGGGCGGGCGTTTCTCGATCAGGTGTGTGATGGATTTTTGCAGCAATACCCGCAGATCAGCCTGCAAGTGGACCTGTGCGATGAGTTCGTCAATCTGCTGGAAAGCGGCTACGACCTGGCGCTGCGTGAAGGCCATGACGACTTGCCGGGGCTGATTGCGCGGGTGGTCGGCAGCAATCGCCTGGCCTTGTGTGCCAGCCCCGAATACCTGGCGCGCAAGGGGCTGGCGGTAACCCCGCAAACCCTCGATCAGCATGAATGGCTGCTGTATCGCCATCCGCTGCTCAGCCGCGAATTCTGGTGGGCTGAACGTGACGGTCAGCGCCTGAGCCTGCCGCAACCGGCGACCCCGCGCCTGCGCAGTGACAATTACGACTTGCTGCTGGCCAGTGCGCTGGCCGGGCGCGGTTTGCTGCACACGCCGCTGTGGAGCGCCGCGCCATACATCGCCGATGGGCGGCTGGTGCGGGTGATGGCGGACTACGAGATCGACCCGGACAGCTTTGGCCCGCACATCCTTGCGGTGTACCCGAGCCATCGGCGGGCGACGGCCAAAGTCGTGGCCTTCATCGACTACATTGCAGCGTTTCTAAAGACGCCCCATCCTCCGTCTCTGTAGGAGCTGACGAGTGCAACGAGGCTGCGATCTTTTGATCTCGTTTTTTAGAAGCAAGATCAAAAGATCGCAGCCTTCGGCAGCTCCTACGTCGGCTTAGGCCGACCTGCGGTGCTTGTCAGGAAAATCCCACAGGAGTACAAATGTACTCCATGACGACTCTCACTCCCCGCCGTACCGCCATCCTGACCTTTATCCGCGAACGCATCGCCGAACACGGTCAATCCCCAAGCCTCGCTGAAATCAGCGAGGCTTTTGGTTTTGCCTCGCGCAGCGTGGCGCGCAAGCATGTGCTGGCGCTGACTGAAGCCGGGTTTATCGAGGTCAACCCGCATCAGGCGCGCGGTATTCGCTTGCTCAATCAGCCGCCGCGTGCGGAGTTGCTGGAGATCCCGGTGCTGGGTCGCGTGGCCGCCGGTGCACCGATCGGTGCCGATGCCGACATCCACAATCGGCTGATGCTCGACCCGGCGCTGTTTTCCAGAGTGCCGGACTACATGCTGCGGGTGCAGGGCGATTCGATGATCGGCGACGGCATCCTCGACGGTGATCTGGTCGGCGTACGGCGCAATCCCGAGGCGCTCAACGGCCAGATTGTGGTGGCGCGGCTCGACGGCGAAGTCACCATCAAGCGTTTCGAGCGGGTCGGCGATCAGGTGCGTCTGCTGCCGCGCAACCCGGCGTATGAGCCGATTGTGGTGCGCGCCGATCAGGATCTGGCAATCGAAGGCGTGTTCTGTGGTCTGGTGAGGCAAGGCTGATGGGCGCCGTCGTTGCGTTGGATACGCTGTTCAATGGCGGCCAGGTCTGGAGAGGCCGGCCTGCGCCACCGGCCGCCAGCCCGCAACCGACCGGGCATGCAGCGCTGGACGCGGCATTGCCCAGTGGCGGCTGGCCGGAAGCGGCGCTGAGCGAAATCCTCTTGGCCGGGCCGGGTGTCGGCGAGCTGCAACTGGTGTGGCCGACGCTGGCGCGGCTGTCGGCGGCGGGCGAGCGCATCGTGCTGGTGGCGCCGCCGTTCGTGCCGTATCCGCAAGCCTGGGCGAATGCCGGGGTCGACCTGCGGCAGTTGTCGGTGATTCAGGCCAATGAGCGCGATGCCTTGTGGGCAGCGGAACAATGCCTGCGCTCGGGCAGTTGCGGCGCGGTGCTGTGCTGGCCGCACAGGGCCGATGACCGCGCGTTGCGGCGTTTGCAGGTAGCGGCGGAAACCGGCCAGACCCTCGCGTTTGCGTGGCGACCGTTGAGTGAAGCGGTGAATCCGTCGCCTGCTGCATTAAGGATTGCCATTGATGCCAAACCGGCCCAGTTACGCGTACTCAAGTGCCGTGGCGGACTGGCGCGTACGGCGCCGATTGTTTACGCCGTAGGTCATTGAGGTCGTCATGCGCTGGGTATGTATTGTGTTCCCGCAATTGGCGCTCGACGCGGTATTGCGTCAGCGTTCCGATCCCGATGAGCCGTTGGTACTGCTCAGCGGACCGGCGCAGCGTCGAGTGCTGCAAGCGGTGAATGCATCAGCGCGCAAGCTCGGGCTGCGTCCCGGCCAGTCGATGACCGCCGCGCAAGCCATGAGCAAAGGTTTTGTCACCGCCGATTACGACGTGGCCGAGGTCGGCCACTGGCAGCAGTTTCTTGCGGCCTGGGCCTACGGTTTCAGCGCGCAGGTCAGCGTGCATTACCCGCGTGCGGTGGTGTTTGAAATCGAATCCAGTCTTGGGCTGTTTGGCTCGTGGGCGCAACTTGAAGCGCGGCTGCGCAGTGAACTGACTGACCTGGGTTTCCGTCATCGCATTGTTGCCGCGCCCAATCCGGTAGCGGCGCGGGTGCTGGCCAACGCCTATGACGGGCTAGTAGTGCCCGACGGCGAGGCGTTGCAGCATCACCTCGGGCAGTTGCCGATTGACCGCGTGGGGCTGGAGCCGAACGTGGCTACCGCGCTGTCGCGCATGGGCCTGCGCAATCTCAGTCAGATACAGAACCTGCCGCGTCAAGCGCTGGCCCGGCGTTTCGAGGCGCAGGTGCTCAAGCACCTCGACACCTTGTTCGGCGCGCGTCCGCAGGCCTTGGCGTTCTATCTGCCACCGGATCGTTTTGACGTGCGCATCGAACTGAATTTCGATGTGCAATCGCATCAGGCGCTGCTGTTCCCGCTGCGTCGCTTGACTTCCGATCTGTCGACGTTCCTCTGCGGGCGCGACAGCGGGGTGCAGCGCTTCGACCTGCATCTGGAACACGCCGGGCTGCCGGACACGCTGATCAAGGTCGGGCTGCTCAGCGCCGAGCGTGATCCGGCGATGCTCTTCGAACTGGCGCGCGGACGCCTGGAGCAAGTGCAGGTCGAGGCGCCGGTACGCGGGTTTCGCTTGCGTGCGGAGGATCTGCCGAGTTTCGTGCCGCAGTTTCAGGAACTGTTCGATGACCGCCCGCAACAGACCTTGCCTTGGGAGCAACTGCGCGAACGCTTGCGTGCGCGGCTCGGAGATGAAGCGGTGCAGGGCTTGCGTTTTCAGGCGGATCATCGCCCCGAATGTGCGTGGCAGAGCGCCGACGACAAACAGCGCTGCAATCCGTTGCCGGGTGTTTATCGTCCGGGCTGGCTGCTCGGCGAGCCGAAAACCGTACCCGACGGTTCGGCGCGGATTCTCATGGGGCCGGAGCGTATCGAGTCCGGCTGGTGGGACGGTGACGATGTGCGCCGCGATTATTACCTGATCCAGAACCGCGCCGGCCAGCAAGGCTGGGCCTACCGCGCGGTGGGTGAGGGCGGCCCGTTGTGGCTGCAGGGCTGGTTCGCATGAATGAGGGTTATGCCGAACTGCATTGCCTGTCGAACTTCAGTTTCCAGCGCGGCGCGTCCAGTGCGCTGGAGCTGTTTCAACGGGCGAAAAAGCATGGCTATCAAGCCTTGGCGATCACCGATGAATGCACCTTGGCCGGCATCGTTCGGGCTTGGCAGGCGGCGAAATCGGTGGAGTTGCCGCTGATCATCGGCAGTGAAATCCGCATCGAGAACGGCCCTAAACTGCTGCTATTGGTGGAAAACCTTGCGGGCTATCAGGCGCTGTGCGGCTTGATCACCCGCGCCCGGCGGCGCACGCAGAAGGGCCAGTATCAGGTGCTGCGCGAAGATTTCAGTCAGCCGTTGCCGGGGTTGCTGGTGTTGTGGGTGCCGGACACGGTCGATGACATTGAAGAAGGCCGCTGGCTGCAACAGACCTTCGGCGAACGCCTGTGGCTGGCGGTGCAGATGCATCGCGGGCAGGACGACCAGCGACGGCTGGCTGCACTGTTGAATCTGGCCAGCGAGTTGGGCATTCCTCCGGTGGCCAGCGGTGACGTGCACATGCATGCGCGAGGACGGCGCGCCTTGCAGGACACCATGACCGCGATCCGCCATCACTTGCCGGTGGCCGAGGCCGGATTGCGCCTGCACCCGAATGGCGAGCGGCATCTGCGCAGCCTTGAAGTATTGCAAGAGCTGTATCCGCCAGCGTTGCTCGCAGAGTCGGTGACGCTGGCGCGGCGCTGCACTTTCGATCTGAGTCAGTTGCGTTATCAATATCCCAAAGAGCTGGTGCCCGCGGGGCACAGCGCCAGTTCGTGGTTGCGGCATCTGACGCAAGAAGGCATCGCCTGGCGCTGGGAGAAAGGCGTCAAAGCCGAGGTGCTGACGCAAATCGACAACGAACTGACGCTGATCGCCGAGCTTGGCTACGAAAGCTACTTCCTCACCGTGCACGATGTGGTGAAGTTTGCACGTGACCAGAACATCCTCTGTCAGGGCCGCGGTTCGGCAGCCAACTCGGCGGTGTGTTTTGCCTTGGGCATCACCGAGATCGACCCGGATCGCACCACGCTGCTGTTCGAGCGTTTCATGTCTAAAGAACGCAATGAACCGCCAGACATCGACGTCGACTTCGAACACGAACGCCGCGAAGAAGTCCTGCAATACGTGTTCCGCCGTTATGGCCGGGGGCGTGCGGCGCTGACGGCGGTGGTCAGCACCTATCACGCCGCCGGTGCGGTGCGCGACGTGGCCAAGGCGCTGGGCCTGCCTCCGGATCAGATCAACGCGCTGGCCGATTGCTGCGGGCACTGGAGCGATGAAACGCCGCCCGTCGATCGCTTGATCGAGGGCGGCTTCGACCCGGACAGCCCGATTCTACGGCGGGTGCTGAGCCTGACCGGGCAACTGATCGGCTTCCCTCGGCACCTGTCGCAGCATCCTGGCGGTTTCGTGATTTCCGAGCAGCCGCTGGACACGCTGGTGCCGGTGGAAAATGCCGCGATGGCCGAACGCACCATCATTCAATGGGACAAGGACGACCTCGATGCGGTCGGCCTGCTCAAAGTCGACATCCTCGCCCTCGGCATGCTCAGTGCGATCCGCCGCTGTTTCGATTTGCTGCGCCGGCATCGCAATCAGAACTGGACTCTGGCGACTATCCCGCCCGAAGACCGCCCGACCTACGAGATGATCAGCCGCGCCGACACGGTCGGCGTGTTCCAGATCGAGTCGCGGGCGCAGATGTCGATGCTGCCGCGCTTGCGCCCGCAAAAGTTCTACGACCTGGTGATTCAGGTGGCCATCGTCCGGCCGGGGCCGATTCAGGGCGGGATGGTGCATCCGTATCTGCGCCGACGCGACAAAATCGAGCCTGAAATCTATCCCTCTCCAGCACTTGAAGTAGTGTTGAAGCGCACCCTCGGCGTGCCGCTGTTTCAGGAGCAGGTGATGCAGATCGCCATCGTCGCAGCGGACTACAGCCCCGGCGAGGCCGATCAGTTGCGTCGCTCGATGGCCGCGTGGAAGCGCCACGGCGGGCTGGAACCGCACAAAGCGCGACTGGCCGCGGGCATGCAGAAAAACGGTTATACGGCAGAGTTCGCCGCGCAGATCTTTGAGCAGATCAAAGGCTTTGGCAGTTACGGTTTTCCCGAGTCCCATGCCGCCAGTTTTGCCTTGCTGACTTATGCCAGTTGCTGGCTCAAGTGCCACGAACCGGCGGCTTTCGCCTGTGCGCTGATCAACAGCTGGCCGATGGGTTTCTACAGCCCGGATCAGATTCTGCAGGATGCGCGTCGGCATCATTTGCAGATTCGCGCGGTGGACGTGTGCGCCAGTGACTGGGATTGCAGCCTGGAACCGGTGCCTGGCGCACAACCGGCGATCCGCATGGGCCTGCGCATGATCAAAGGCTTTCGCGAGGACGATGCCTTGCGCATTGAAGCCGCACGGGCGCGCGGGGCGTTTGCCGATGTCGCCGATCTGGGCATGCGGGCCGCGCTGGACAGTCGGGCGCAGGCGTTGCTGGCAGACTCGGGTGCTTTGCGCGGGTTGGCCGGGCATCGCCATCGGGCGCGCTGGGAAGTGGCCGGGGTGCAGAAACAGCTCGGTCTGTTCGAAGGCTTGCCGAGTCAGGAAGAACCGGACGTGGCGCTGCCCAAGCCGAGTGTCGGCGAAGATCTGTATGCCGATTACGCGACCATCGGTACGACGCTGGGGCCGCATCCACTGGCGCTATTGCGCGAGCAGTTACGCAAACTGCGCTGTCGCAGTTCGCGCGAGTTGATGGAAGTCGAGCATGGGCGGCCGGTGAGCATCGCTGGGCTGGTCACCGGACGCCAACGGCCCGGGACTGCGAGTGGCGTGACTTTCGTGACGCTGGAAGACGAGTTCGGCAACGTCAACGTAGTGGTCTGGCGTGATCTGGCCGAGCGCCAGCGGCAGGTGCTGGTGGGGTCGCAATTGCTCAAGGTCGATGGGCGCTGGGAACGGCAGGGTGAAGTTCGGCACTTGATTGCTGGACGCATGAGTGATTTGAGTTCGATGCTGGATGGCGTTCATGTGCGTAGTCGCGATTTCCACTGATTTCGTCACTTCCTGAGTGCATATCCGTTGCTGCGGTTATGGCTTCTTGGGGTTCCGCCCTGACGGCGGGTCACCTTTTTCAAACGCCGAAAAGGTAACCCAAAAGGCTTTACCCTGACGTTCGGCCCTCGCTGTGGCTCGGGTTCCTTCGCTCCGGGATTGTTCCGGGGGGCATCGCCTCCGGTTTGCTGCGCTGCACCTCCTCTCGATGTGTTTGGCTGCGCCAAACGGTCGCTGCGCTCCCACCCCCGGATCAATCCCTCCACTCAGCCTGCCGGGCGCTCGAGATCAAGAGCGGTACTCGAGCTAACGCTCATCGTTGAGTGGGGCGGCTTTGCCGCATGGGTCGTACATGCAAGAACCTGTGGGAGCTGCGGTGCGACGATTCGACTTGCCAGCGATGGCGGCCTTATAGCCGACCAGTCTCTGCCAGATGTACCCAGTTCCCCCTGTGGGAGCAGCAGTTTCTTGCGGATGTATCTCAACAGAGGTATCTGCGATGCCAATCCAATGGCGTCAAAAAAATCTGTCATCAATGCTGGCACTTTGGCATAATGCCGGCCGTTTCGCGTCCTCCCAGCGCATTGCCGCGCCCGGATGCACAGAATTTTCAAAAGGAATGCACAGTGAGAATGATCTCCCGGATGTTGGTCTCGGGCGTTGCGATTGCCGTCCTCGGCACTCTGGCCGGTACGCTCGCCGGTTGCGCCACCGAAAGCTCCCGCGCACTGCCGGTAGCCAAAGTGGAAAGCGCCTCTCAGGTCTGGACCGGTGTTCGCGTGCCGATGGCTGTGGGCAAGTTTGATAACCGTTCGAGCTACATGCGCGGGATCTTCTCTGATGGCGTGGACCGTCTCGGCGGCCAGGCCAAGACCATCCTGATCACGCACTTGCAGCAGACCAACCGCTTTTCGGTGCTGGATCGCGACAACATGGGCGAGATCCAGCAGGAGGCCGCGATCAAGGGCCAGGCCCAGCGTCTGAAGGGCGCCGACTATGTGGTGACCGGTGACGTCACCGAGTTCGGCCGCAAAGAGATCGGCGATCATCAGTTGTTCGGCATTCTCGGCCGTGGCAAGACCCAGATCGCTTACGCCAAGGTCAACCTGAACATCGTCAACATCAGCACTTCCGAAGTGGTGTATTCGACGCAGGGCGCCGGCGAATACGCCTTGTCCAACCGCGAAGTCATCGGCTTCGGCGGCACCGCTGCATACGACTCTACCCTCAACGGCAAAGTACTGGATCTGGCCATGCGCGAGGCGATCAATCGTCTGGTTGATGGCATGAACGCCGGTGCCTGGAAACCGGGCAACTGATCGACGCCCATCGCAAGGAGCAACTACCCATGAATTTTTCTCTGTCGCGGCCGCTGATGGCCCTGACGCTGGCCGCCAGCGCCTTGCTGGCCGGTTGCAGCAGCCCGCAAACCCTGTATCAGTGGGAAGGCTACCAGCCGCAAGTCTACGAATACTTCAAAAGCGAAACGCCGAAAGAGGCCCAGGCCGAAGCACTCGAAGCCGATCTGCAAAAGATCCGCGCCAGTGGCAAAGCGGTGCCGCCGGGTTACCACGCGCACCTCGGTCTGCTGTACCTGAGCATGGGCAAGGACGATCAGATGGTGCAGCAGTTGCGCACCGAAAAGACCTTGTTCCCGGAGTCCGGCACGTACATGGATTTCCTGCTTAAAAACGCCAAGACCGGAGAAGCCAAATGATCCCGCGTGCAGTGAAACTGCTGGTCGGCGTTTTGGCGCTGGCGGTTCTGGGTGGCTGTGTCAAACCCAAGACCGTGGACTATTCGGCGTACAAGCAAGTGCGGCCGAAGAGCATTCTGGTGCTGCCACCGCTGAACACCTCGCCGGACGTCAAGGCGTCTTACAGCCTGCTGTCGCAAGTGACGTATCCGCTGGCCGAGGCTGGTTACTACGTGCTGCCTATCACGCTGGTTGACGAGACATTCCGCCAGAACGGTCTGACCACACCTGACGATATTCATCAGGCACCGGCCAACAAGTTGCAGGAAATCTTTGGTGCCGACGCCGCGCTGTACATCACCGTGAGTGAATACGGCACGCGCTATATGGTGATCAGCAGCGAAACGGCTGTGACCGCCACGGCCAAACTGGTCGACCTGAAAACCGGCACCACGCTGTGGACCGGTGCGGCCCGCGCTTCGAGCGAAGAGGGCGGCAACAACGGTGGTGGCGGCCTGATCGGCATGCTGATCACCGCAGCGGTGAAGCAGATCATCAACAGCTCCACCGATGCCGGTTACCCGATTGCCGGTGTGGCGAGCAATCGCCTGCTGTCGGCCGGGCATCCAGCGGGCCTGCTGTACGGGCCACGCTCGCCGAAGTACGGCACCGACTGACTGCTATCGAGGGGGGACAGACTCCCCCCTTTTTCACTGTGTGCCCACGCTCGCAATGAGCAAAGCCTCCAATCAAGCGCCGCATCTCTGACGGGCGATTCTCGACATCGCCGCCAAACTCCAGACCAGCTACCATCCACTCAAGCATCTGATCGACGCCTGCGCGTTGGCCGGTGCGAATTCGACTATGTCTGCGATGAAACCATTAGCGCGCTTGAAGCTCGAAACACACAGGCGCGGCGTCGCTGGGCGTAGCAATTGATCGGGCAAACCACAAGGCGTTGAATCAGTCGATGCAGTTTTTATCCGAAAGCCATGGGTGTGATGGCTGGAAAGGCGAGATGGCCGGGCGCATCCGTGCGTTCGACTGGAGCGGCACGGATCTGGGGCCGCTCGATAACTGGCCGGCGAGCTTGTTCAGCACGGTGCAGTTGATGCTCGCCTCGCCGCTGCCGATGGTCATGCTCTGGGGCCGCGCCGGCTACATGATTTACAACGACGCCTATTCGGAATTCGCCGGTGGCCGTCACCCGTACCTGCTCGGTGTGCCGGTGGAATTGGGCTGGCCGGAAGTCGCCGAGTTCAACCGGCATGTGGTGGATACGTGTCTGGCCGGCGGCACGCTGTCTTTCCGCAGCAAAGAGTTGGTGTTGCTGCGCAACGGTGTTCCCGAAGACGTGTGGATGGATCTGTATTACAGCCCGGTGGCCAATGATCTCGGGCAACCGGCCGGGGTCATGGCGATGGTGGTGGAGACCACCGAGCTGGTGTTGTCCGAGCGCCTGCGCCAGGCTGCCGAGGACGCCTATCGAGCGGACAATGAGCGAGTGCGGCTGGCGCTGAACGCCGGGGCCTTGATCGGTTCTTTCGTCTGGGACATCAGAAACAATGTGCTGTCGGCCGATGAACGCTTTGCGCGCACGTTCTCCTATCCTCCGGAGCAGGACCTAGCGAACCTGCCGCAACACATCGCCGAATCGCGGATTCATGCGGACGACCGAAATTGGGTGCAGGAATGCGTCGCGCGGTCGCTGCGCACCGCAGAGCCCTATAACGCCGAATACCGCGTGCTGCGCCCGGATGGCAGTTGTCGGTGGGTGCTTGCCAGTGGTGCCTGCGAGTTCGATGAGCAGGGGCGGGCGTTCCGGTTTCCCGGGGTGTTGATCGACATTCACGAACGGAAAAGCGCCGAAGAATCGCTGCTCAAATTCACCCGCAACCTCGAACAACGCGTCACCGACGAAGTGACGGCGCGACTGGCCGCCGAAGAGCGCTTGCGTCAGTCGCAGAAACTCGAAGCCATCGGCGGCCTGACTGGCGGCGTCGCGCATGACTTCAACAATCTGCTGCAAGTGATCGCCGGCAACCTGCACCTGCTGGCGCGGCATGAGCCGGAGAACGTCAACGTGCAACGCCGGGTCAGCGCGTCGCTGGCGGCGGTCGAACGCGGCGCCAAACTGTCTTCGCAACTGCTGGCGTTTGCCCGGCGTCAGCCGCTGTCGCCGGCGGTGTGCAATCCCAGACAGATCTTCGACGGCGTCGGCGAACTGCTGCAACGGGCGCTGGGCGAGACCATTCAGATCGACGTGCAATTGCCGCACGAGCCGTGGCACATCAACGTTGATCGCAATCAATTGGAAAACGCCATTCTCAATCTGGCGATCAACGCCCGCGACGCGATGCAAGGCGAGGGCACGATTGTCCTCGGCGCTGCGAACACCACACTGGATCAAACTTTTTGTGCCGGCAAAGGCCTGGTACCGGGGGATTTCGTGCGGGTTTCAGTCAGCGATTCCGGAGTCGGCATTGCCGCGCATTTGCTTGAGCAAGTGTTCGAGCCGTTCTTCACCACCAAGGCGGACGGCCAGGGTACGGGCCTCGGTTTGAGCATGGTCTTTGGTTTCGTCAAGCAGAGCGGCGGGCACGTCGAGATCGACAGTCAGCTCGGTCAAGGCACGCGGGTGCAGCTGTATTTTCCGCGCAGTTTGCGCGCGGTGCTCGATGATGCCAGCAACGTTGAGTCTGCGCTGGGTGGCGGCAATGAAACCATCCTGGTGGTCGAGGACAACGACGCGGTGCGCGCGTCAGCCGTGGAGTTGTTGCGCGAAGAAGGCTATCAAGTGCTGACCGCCGGCCATGGCGATGCGGCGATGCAGATGTTGCTTGAGGGCACCGCAGTCGATTTGATTTTCACCGATGTAGTCATGCCCGGCCTGATCAAAAGCTCCGACCTGGCCGCATGGGCCAAAGTGCAAAAGCCGCCGGTACCGGTGCTGTTCACCTCCGGCCACACCCGCGACATCATCTCGCGCAACCACCAGCTCAGTCCTGACACGCATTTGCTCGGTAAACCCTATGGCCCGGAGGGCCTGCTGCAAATGATCCGCACGGTGTTGAGTAATTAATTTACACCGTCAGTGGGGGGCTTTTGTGGCGAGGGAGCAAGCTCCCTCGCCACAGTGATGTGCATCTCTGCAAATTGCTTTCATCCTCTTGAACAAGGCAGGGCCGATGACTTCCAAGCGCAGCTCCAATTCCGCCGCCGGCATGGTTCGGGTGCGCGGTGCCCGTGAACATAATCTGAAGAACGTCGATGTCGATATCCCCCGCGATGCACTGGTGGTGTTCACCGGGGTCTCGGGGTCGGGCAAGTCGTCGCTAGCGTTTTCGACGGTGTATGCCGAGGCGCAGCGCCGCTATTTCGAATCGGTGGCGCCGTACGCGCGGCGACTGATTGATCAGGTCGGTGTGCCGGATGTCGATTCCATCGATGGTCTGCCGCCAGCGGTAGCGTTGCAACAGCAACGCGGTACGCCGAGCACGCGCTCGTCGGTGGGCAGCGTGACCACGCTGTCGAGCCTGATCCGCATGCTCTACTCGCGCGCCGGCAGTTATCCGCCGGGCCAGCCGATGCTCTACGCCGAGGATTTTTCGCCGAATACCCCACAAGGCGCGTGCCCGGATTGTCATGGGTTGGGCCGGGTGTATGAGGTTACCGAAGCACTGATGGTGCCCGATCCCGAACTGACCATCCGCCAACGCGCCGTGGCGTCCTGGCCATTGGCGTGGCAGGGCCAGAACCTGCGCGACATCCTTGTGACCATGGGCATCGACGTCGATATCCCGTGGCGCAAACTGCCGAAAAAGCAGCGCGACTGGATCCTGTTCACCGAAGAAACCCCGACTGTGCCGGTGTACGCCGGGCTGACCCCGGAAGAAACCCGCGTCGCCCTCAAGCGCAAAATGGAGCCGAGTTACCAAGGCACTTTCACCGGCGCACGGCGCTACATCCTGCATACGTTTACCCATTCGCAAAGCGCGCTGATGAAGAAGCGCGTCTCGCAGTTCATGCTCGGCAGTCCGTGCCCGCTGTGTAACGGCAAGCGCCTGAAACGCGAGGCGCTGTCGGTGACCTTCGCCGGCTACGACATCGGCGAACTGTCGCAGATGCCGTTGCTGCAAGTGGCGCAGGTGTTGCAGCCGGTGGCCGATGAGCATTACTTAGATCACGCCGAAGAAACCGGCGAAACCCTCAGCCATCAGCAAACCCGCGCGGCCCGTCAGCAACGCGTGGCCCATGGCGCCAGCGCTCACGCGAATGCGCCGGACGTGCGCCACACGCCAAACCTGTCGCTGGAAAAACGCATTGCCGCGCAGCGTATCGCGCAGGATCTGCTGGAGCGCGTGAGCACGCTGACGGATCTCGGTCTCGGTTACCTGGCGCTGGAACGCAGCACGCCAACTCTATCGTCCGGCGAGTTGCAACGGCTGCGTCTGGCCACGCAATTGGGTTCGCAGTTGTTTGGCGTTATCTATGTGCTGGATGAACCTTCCGCCGGCCTGCATCCGGCCGATGGCGAAGCGTTGTTCGAGGCTCTGCAACGGTTGAAGTCCGAGGGTAACAGCGTGTTCGTGGTCGAGCACGATGTGGAAACCATGCGCCGAGCCGACTGGTTGATCGATGTTGGCCCGGCGGCCGGCGAACACGGCGGGCAAATTCTTTACAGCGGCCCGCCCGCCGGGTTGGCCGAGATCGAGTCATCGCAGACTCGCGCCTACCTGTTCGCAGAAGCACAGCGCCAGCCACGCACCGCGCGCAAGGCTTCGGGTTGGCTGAAACTCGAAGGTGTGACGCGCAATAACCTCAACAACCTCAGTGCCGAATTCCCGCTGGGCTGCTTCACCTCGGTGACCGGCGTGTCGGGTTCGGGCAAGTCAAGTCTGGTCAGCCAGGCGCTGCTGGAATTGGTGGGTGCGCACCTTGGCCGGGGCGCCAATGAGCCAGAGCCGGAAGAACTCAATCTGGAAGACGACACCCCACAGGCCAGCACCGGACAGGTCGCGGCAGGGCTGGAGTCGATCAAACGGCTGGTGCAAGTCGATCAGAAACCGATTGGCCGCACACCGCGTTCCAATCTGGCGACCTACACCGGGCTGTTCGATAACGTGCGCAAACTGTTCGCCGCCACGCCCGAAGCACGCGCAGCCGGATATGACGCCGGACAGTTTTCCTTCAACGTCGCCAAGGGCCGTTGCCCGACCTGTGAGGGCGAGGGTTTTGTCAGCGTCGAGTTGCTGTTTATGCCCAGCGTGTACGCGCCGTGTCCGACCTGTCATGGAGCGCGTTACAACCCGCAGACGCTTGCTATCCAGTGGCAGGGTCTGAGCATCGCTCAGGTGCTGCAATTGACCGTGGATCAAGCGGTGGAAGTGTTCGCCGAGCAACCGGGAATTCGCCGTTCACTGGAAGTACTGCGCGATATCGGCCTCGGCTATTTGCGCCTGGGGCAACCGGCCACCGAGCTGTCCGGCGGCGAGGCGCAGCGGATCAAACTGGCCACCGAGCTGCAACGCAATCAGCGCGGCGCGACTTTGTATGTGCTGGATGAACCGACCACCGGATTGCATCCGCGCGATGTTGATCGCCTATTGGAGCAACTGGATACGCTGGTCACGGCCGGGCACACGGTGGTGGTGGTCGAGCATGAAATGCGTGTGGTTGCGCAGAGTGACTGGGTCATCGATATCGGCCCGGGGGCGGGGGATCAGGGCGGCAGGATTGTGGCGGCGGGGACGCCGCAGAAAGTGGCGGCGAGCAAGAACAGCCGGACTGCGCCGTTCCTGACTCGTGCCTTGAATTGATTGTTGCGGAGTCTGGTCTGACGCCATCGCTGGCAAGCCAGCTCCCACAGGATTTGCGTCGTCCCCATATTGGGCGCACAACACAGAACCTGTGGGAGCTGCGGTGCGACGATTCGACTTGCCAGCGATAGCGGTCTATCAGGCGCCGTCGAGGGTGCGGCGTACCTTGTCCAGCAGTTCGCTGATCTGAAACGGTTTGACCAGCATGTCCATCCCGCTGCCAAGAAACACCTGACGATTGATCGCCGTCTCGGCATACCCGGTCATGAACAGGATCGGCAACGCCTCGCGCCAGCCACGCGCCACGTCTGCCAGCTCGCGGCCGCTCATGCGCGGCAGGCCGACGTCAGTCAGTAGCAGGTTGATCGACGGATCGTTCTGCAAGCGCTCCAGCGCAGTTTCAATGTCGCCCGCCTGAGTGCAGCGATAACCGGCATCCTCCAGCACTTCCGTTACAAACAGCCGCACCGACGGCATGTCCTCGACAATCAGAACATGTTCACCCGCACCTTGCGGATCGACAGATGCTGGCGTGACGTCTGCAGCAGTCGGGTCTGAGGTCGCCGGCAACATGATTGTCACTTCAGTACCACGCCGGGCCACGCTGCGGATATGCGCATCGCCGCCGGACTGGCGGGCGAAACCGTAGATCGTCGACAAGCCCAGGCCAGTGCCCTGGCCCAGCGGTTTGGTGGTGAAAAACGGGTCGAATACCTTGTCGATCACGTTGTGTTCGATGCCGGTGCCGTCATCGCGTACAGACACCGCCACATAAGCGCCATCTGCCAGATTCGGGTCGCCGTGGGAGTAGGCGGCGTAGGTGCTGAGCCAGATATTGCCGCCCTGGGGCAATGCATCGCGGGCGTTGATCACCAGATTCAGCACGGCACTTTCCAGTTGCACCGGGTCGACGAGGGCAATCGCCGATTTACTGGTCAGCTCCAGTTTCAGCGCGATGCGTTCGCCAATCGTGCGTTCCAGCAACTCTTCCAGCGACCGGACGTGCTGGTTGATGTCCACCGGGCGGGTGTCGAGCGGTTGTTGCCGGGCGAACGCTAGCAAACGGTGAGTCAGAGAAGCGGCGCTGGTCGCTGAACTCAGGGCAGCCTTGGCATAAAACCCGATCTTCTCGGTGCGCCCGTCGGCTGCACGCTTCTGGATCAGCTCCAGACTGGTGATGATCCCGGTCAGCATGTTGTTGAAGTCGTGGGCGATGCCGCCGGTGAGCTTGCCCAGTGCGTCCATTTTCTGCACTTGCAGCAACTGTGATTCGGCGCGCGCCAGTTGTGACGTGGTGTCGTCGAGCCGCGCCAGGTGCGAACGTTCGCGATGGCGGTGCTCGGTGACATCCTCGACGAATACCAGGCTCAGCTCCGGGGTCCGGTAAGGTGAAATCTGCCACTCGGTTTCGCGGATCTCGCCCTGCACGCGCATGTTCAGCGTGCCTTTCCAGCGCTCGCCTTCGACCAGCCGCAAGCGTAATTCGTCGAGGATTGCCCCTTGATCCTCGGCAAAGCATTCGCTGAGGGTTTGCGAATCACGGTTGTCCTGAATAAGTTGCGCGAAGGCATGGTTGCACTCGTGCACCTTGAGGCTGGCGTCGAGCACCGCAATCGGCGCGGAGATGTTGGCGAAAATCTCGCGAAACCGTGCCTCACTCTCGCGCAGGGCATTTTCGGTGTCACGCACCCGCAGCAGCGTGCGCAGGGTTGCCAACAGCACTTCAGGATCTATTGGATGAATCAGATAAGCATCGGCCCCCGCGTCCAGGCCGGTGATGATGTCGCCGGTCTGAATCGACGCCGCAGAAACATGAATCACCGGGAGCAGGGCGGTGCGCGGTTCGGCGCGCAACTTGCGCACGATGTCGAAACCGCTCATGTCCGGCAGATTGACGTCGAGGATCAGCGCGTCGATCTGTTCACTTTCAATCTGAGCCAGGCCTTCGCCACCGGTGCCGGCTTCCAGCACGACATAGCTGTGCCCTTCCAGGCGCCGGCGCAAGGCGTAGCGGGTGGCGACGTTGTCGTCGACGATCAACAGACGAATGTCACGTTTCATCGTCGGACTCCTTGGCGATGGCCAATGGAATGATCACAAAGAAAGTCGAGCCGACGCCGGGCTGGCTGTTCAGCCCGACTTCGCCACCGAGCAGCTCGGCAAAGCGTTTGCACAGCGACAGACCGAGGCCGGTGCCGCGCAGGCGTTTTTGCAACGGTGAGTCGACCTGGGAAAAGTCCTCGAACAACGCACCGTGCAACTCGGGAGCGATGCCGATGCCGGTATCACTGACGGCAAAGCGAATCTTGCCCTCGCATTCCAGACGCGCCGAAACCCGCACTTCGCCGCGCGTGGTGAATTTCAGCGAGTTGGAAATGAAGTTACGCAGGATCTGCGCGAGCTTCTTGTCATCGGTATAGAGGCGCGGCAGGCCGACCGGCTCTTCGAAAATCAGATCTACAGCGGTCGCGTCGACAATCGGGCGAAACATCCCGCGCAATGCGGCGAACAGGTCGAACATGTCGAACCATGCCGGGGAAATACTGATGCGACCCGCCTCGATTTTCGCCAGATCGAGCAAGTCATCAACCATGTCGCTGAGTTCGCGCGCAGCGGTGCTGACGAACGCTACCTGCTTGTGTTGCTCGGGACTCAGCGGCCCGTCTATTTCATCTGCGAGCAGGCTGTTGATGCTCAGAATCGAGCCCAGCGGCGTGCGGAATTCGTGGCTCATGTACGACAGGAAACGGCTTTTCAGATCCGAGGCTTCACGCAGTTCATCAGCCTGTGCATCGAGTTCGGCATACAAGGCCAGTACGCCCTGATTGGTTTCATCGAGTTCCTCGCGCAATGATGCCGTCTCGGCCTGCAACTGCGCGATCAGTGCCGTTTGCTCGGCATTGCTCAAAGTCGGCGATTCAGCCATGGGCGGCCTCCAGAGCAACCACCAGTACCGTCACATCGTCTCGCCCGCGACAAAAGTCGCGATGCAAAACGCTGGCTATCACGGCGGGGTGGCGATGCACCAGGCCGGGGTAGTCTTGAAGATTCCAGCGGGACTGCAAACCGTCGCTGTACATGATCAATAAGTGTCCGTTCACGTGAGCATAATCAAAAGGCCGCGCTTTGCGGTATTGCCCGCCGACGATCCCCGGGTGCGAGGCTAATCCTCGGGACTTGTCAGCGGCGATCAGGCTTGCACCAATGTTGCCGACACCGGCGAAAATCAGCTGATCACGCGCGCCATCGAACTGGGCAAATGCCACCGCGCCGCCGCGACTGCCGATCATCTCGCGGTGCATGTCTTCCATCAGCACCGTCGGTTCGGCGAACGGTGTCAGGGCAAAGGCACGCTCGCCGGCACGCGCGGCGCGTTCAGCGTCTTCGCCATGACCGAGACCGTCGACCACCAGAGCACTGATGCTCCCGTTGTTATACGCCAAATGCCAGACATCACCGCATGCCGGATCGTCATGCAGCGAATGCTGACTGACACCATACGGCATATCCGGTTGGCGATCGCTGCGCGGATACAGACGCGCCAGCAGTACCGCGCCACGCTGGTCGGCGTAGACGTCAAACACTTCAGCCTGACGCGACACGGCGCCAAGGCCGATTCCTTGCGTGCCGCCCGTGGAAAAACCATCCGCAAGGCACGCGTCGAGATCGAACCCCTGGGCGCGATCGACGGCGAGCATTTCGATGCCGAATCCATCCAGGCGCTTTAAAGCCCGCAGGTGAATTTCGCCATGGCCGGCGTGTTTGATCAGATTGCTCGCCAGTTCCGTTGCTACCAGCGCCACGCGGCCGGCATCGCGTTCGTCGAAGCCATGCAACTCTGCAAGCTGCTGCGCGGTGCGCCGGGCGTAGCCAATCTGGCTGCTGTCTTCTATGCGCAAGACTTGCGTCAGGCTGCCGCTGATATTCATGTCCATCGGGTAATCGTTATCCGTGTGCCTTTGCCTGGCTCGGTCTCCAGTTCGAATTCATCGACCAGCCGCTTGGCGCCGGTCAACCCGAGGCCCATGCCGCTGCCGGAGGTCCAGCCGTCGGTCATTGCCAGTTTGATGTCGGCGATGCCCGGACCTTCGTCGCGAAAGGTCAGACGCAGGCCGACCTTGTGATCTTCCTCGCGATCATGAATCTCCCAATCCATATCGCCGCCGCCACCGTAGACCATGGTGTTACGCGCCAGCTCGCTGACGGCGGTGACCATTTTGGTCAGATCGATCAAACGCATGCCGCACTCGGTCGCCAGTTTGCGTGCGGTCTGGCGGGCCAGTACTACGTCTTGCTCAATGCTGATTGGCTGAGTACCGCTGCTGCGCAGGGTCATTGCTGGTTCACTCGTTCCCGCAGCAGCTTCATCCCACGCTCGACGTTCAACGCCGTGCTCACGCCTGGTAACGTCAAGCCGAGTTCGACCAGCGTGATCGCCACCGCCGGCTGCATGCCGACCAGCATGGTTTGCGCGTCCATGATGCGCGACAGGCCAGAAATAGTGCTGATCATCCGCCCGATGAATGAATCGACCATGTCCAGCGCCGAAATGTCGATCAACACTCCGCGCGCCGATGTGCGGCTGATGCGCTCGGACAGATCGTCCTGCAACGTGAGGGCGAGTTGGTCATGCATGTCGACCTGAATGGTCACCAGCAGGAACTCGCCCATCTGAAGAATCGGGATACGTTCCATGGTTTAAACCGATTTGGTGACGCTGATACCCAATCGGGTCAGGGCCAGTTTCAATGCGTCAGCCAGGTTGGCTTTGGTTACTACGCCTTGCAGGTCGAGACCCAGGTGCACGATGGTCTGCGCGATCTGTGGACGCACGCCGCTGATGATGCAATCGGCACCCATCAGACGAATCGCGGTCACGGTTTTCAGCAGGTGCTGTGCGACCAGGGTGTCGACGGTCGGCACGCCGGTAATATCGATGATGGCGATTTCCGAACCGGTGTCGACGATGCGTTGCAGCAACGATTCCATGACCACTTGGGTGCGTTGCGAATCGAGTGTGCCGATCATTGGCAGCGCGAGCACGCCGTCCCACAGTTTGACCACCGGGGTCGACAGCTCCAGCAGTTCTTCCTGCTGACGCTTGATCACCGCTTCACGGGATTTCTGGAAAGTGCGGATGGTGTGCAGGCCGAATGCGTCGAGCAGCTCGGACATCTCCCACAATTGTTCACCGAGCAGGGCCGGTTGATCTTTGTAGTGATCTTGCAGCAGCGCAAACAGCGGGCCTTTCAACGAAAAAATGAAGCTCGCGGTCTGGTTGGCATCCTGGCCGAGCAGGGCGCGGCTGTGGGACAGTTTTTCGAGGAACTGACGCGTCACTTCCCAGCCTTGGGAATGGATGTTGGTGCCGTTGTCGTTTTCCAGTCCGCTGATCACCAGCTGCAGGAATTCGCTGGTTTGCAGCTGGATGTCATGTTCTTTCAGATTGCGCGTGGCGCCGCTGTCGCCAAGGCCTTTGGTCCATTCGCTGAGGAGTTGGGTCTGTTTGTTTTTCAACGCATCGAGTGTGCTGTTCTGCAGTGCTGCCATGTGCCTGTTGCTCCGTAGCGAATGGGGGCCGGTTCGGTAAAAAATCACCGGCGCGAAGTGAATGACATTTGCCGCTCGAAATAGTTGTTCGTTCTCGCGAGGATATTTTCGATCTGCCGCAAGCAACGCCCGGTAACTTTAGTCGGCGTGGCTGCCGGTGATGATCTTTTGAACGTTTCAGCGGTATCAGGCTTCGAATCTTAACGGTGCGGCAGCTTTCAGTCGCGCCTGTTTTTTCGAATTGAGGTGGCCATGAACGAACAAACGCCGCAACAGCCGATTGACACTGAAGAGCCGCAAATCGCGGATCCGGCAGTGGACCAGAAAAACAAGCATACGGACAATGACAATGAGTTCAGTCCGGGATTCGAGCCGAAGCCTGATCGGGCCAAGCCTGGGGAGGAGACGGATGCGGATATTGATACGGATGGGGGTTAAGTCGGGTTGATCGGGCAGGGCCGCTCGTTTGGGGGCGGCTTTTTTGTGGGTGAAGGGTTCGGGATTTTTTGGCGTTCCTGAAATCCAGCCCCTCACCCCAGACCTCTCCCAATGGGAGAGGGAGAAAGGGAGCCGATTCGTGTGTTTGTCAAAGCCTAAGCTCGCCTCGCAATTGCAGGTCGATGAATTTCGCCTGAACAACACGGTCAGTCCCCTCTACCTTTGGGAGAGGGTTAGGGTGAGGGCAAAAGGTCTCATTACTTGCTTGGATGTTTTGCCTGCAACTCTTTCGCATGCGCCAGATGCTTCTCCAGAGCCGGAAGCATTTTCTGCGCAAACGCCTTCAACTCGGGAGCGCCCTTGACCTTGTCATCCGTCACGGTATTGGCTTGTTCCTTGAACAGCTTGATGGTTTCTTCGTGCGCCATGACCTGGTTGTTGGCATAGGCCGCATCGAAGGACTCGTCGCGCATATCCAGGATCTTTTCCTTGGCCTGCTTTACCAGAGTCGTTTCGTCCGGCACTTCAATGTCGTGCGCCTTGGCAATAGCTGCCAGTTCAGCGTTGGCCTTTTTGTGGTCGGTGATCATCTGATTGGCGAACGCTTTGATGTCCGCCGAGGCACTCTTTTCCAGTGCCAGTTTGCTGGTTTCGATCTCAGCGATACCACCAGCGGCAGCGTTGTCGACAAAGTCATTGTCGGTGGCGGCGAAGGCACTGCCCATGCTGCAGCTCATGGCTACTGCAAGGGCGAGATGACGCAGGTTGAATCCGTCCATTAGTATTTCTCCACACAGGTTTTTGTGAGCGTTATTCAATGGAGGGATCGCCACCGACAAAGGTTTTATCGCATTTACGACAGGGCGACGAACGGCCACCGTCGGTCTGACAGGAGGTCGACAGAACCGGTCAACCGAGGCCATTCTCATAGGTGGCTGGCGCAATCGAGCGCGTTGGCCGCCCGATCAACTGACGGAGGTGTCACATGCCGGTTCCCCATGACCTGTTTCAGGACTTGAGTTGCACGAAGGAAGAGATCCAGCAAAAACGCACCCAGGATCCACGACTGGATTCATTGCTCAACAAGTATTCCGAGGCCGACAAGAACGTCGTCGACGCCGAGAACGCCAAATCCGATGATGACGCGCTGAAAAAGCTCAAAGAGAAACGCCTGACGGTGAAGAACGAAATCGTCGAGCGATTGCAGGCTCAGGCCTGACCGCTGATTGATCCGCCGACCATCGGTGGCGAATTGATTGGAACGGCCCGCAATAACGGCACCTCGAATGTTCAGAGTCCGAAATTCTCGACTCCTTGCGAGGTGCCTCATGCTTCCACAGTGGTGGAGGTACAACTCAAGTTTTGTATCCACCACAAGAACCTGTGGGAGCGGGCTTGCCCGCGATGACCATTGGTATCTACACATCTAAGTTCTTCGGCTGGCCATCCAGCCGATGGCTTCTTTAGCAAAAGCCGCCAGCTCCTCTGGGGTGTGTTGCTCCAACGTCTCACACATGGCCAAAAGCAT
>NZ_JAFCUQ010000022.1:0-98649 GCF_049896625.1 Pseudomonas sp. TWP3-1 | reverse complement strand
TTTTGGCCATGTGTGAGACGTTGGAGCAACACACCCCAGAGGAGCTGGCGGCTTTTGCTAAAGAAGCCATCGGCTGGATGGCCAGCCGAAGAACTTAGATGTGTAGATACCAATGCCCATCGCGGGCAAGCCCGCTCCCACAGGTTTGTGAGTTGCTTGATCCACCGCAACCCCTGTGGGAGCGGGCTTGCCCGCGATGGGGCCAGTCGCCACAACATACAATTTTCAGGATGCCTTCATGCTCCAACTGATCCTCGGCGGCGCCCGCTCCGGCAAAAGTCGTCTGGCAGAAAAACTCGCCAGCGACAGCGCGTTGGCCGTGACCTATATCGCCACCAGCCAACCGCTCGACGGTGAAATGAGCGAACGCGTGGCCCATCATCGCGCGCGTCGTCCCGCCGAATGGGCGTTGATCGAAGAACCGCTGGAACTGGCCCGCGTCCTGCACGAAAGCGCCAGCGCCGAGCGGTGCCTGCTGGTCGATTGCCTGACGTTGTGGCTGACCAACCTGCTGATGCTCGACGATGCCGAGCGCCTCGCCGCCGAACGCGAAGCCTTGCTCGATTGCCTGGGATCCCTGCCGGGGCAAATCATTTTTGTCAGCAACGAGACCGGAATGGGTGTCGTGCCGCTGGGCGAATTGACTCGCCGCTATGTCGATGAAGCCGGTTGGCTGCATCAAGCTTTGGCCGAGCGTTGTCAGCGAGTCGTCCTGACCGTCGCCGGCCTGCCCCTGACTTTGAAAGGACCTGCGTTATGACCCAAACCTGGTGGCTGAACCCGTGCCAAGCGCTGGATGCCGATGCCGTTGCACAAGCGGCGGCGCGTCAGCAGCAACTGACCAAACCCGCTGGCTCGCTCGGGCGTCTGGAATCTGTGGCGGTGCAACTGGCCGGGTTGCAGGGGCAGGTCAAGCCGCGTCTGGATCAGGTGTGGATCGCGATTTTCGCGGGCGATCACGGCGTGGTCGCTGAAGGCGTGTCGGCGTTTCCGCAGGAAGTCACCGGGCAGATGCTGCTGAATTTTGTCAGCGGCGGCGCGGCGATCAGCGTGCTGGCGCGGCAACTTGGCGCGCAACTTGAAGTGGTGGATCTCGGTACGGTCACGCCGTCGCTGAATCTGCCGGGTGTGCGTCACTTGAATATCGGCCCGGGCACGGCGAATTTCGCCCACGGCTCGGCCATGACTGCGGCGCAGGGTGAGCTGGCGTTGCAGGCCGGGCGTGACAGCGTGCTGCGTGCGAAAGCGGCCGGCGCGCAATTGTTTATCGGCGGCGAAATGGGCATCGGCAACACCACTGCCGCCAGTGCGCTGGCCTGCGCGTTGCTCGACTGCCCGGTGATTCACCTGACCGGCCCCGGCACCGGGCTGAATGCCGAAGGCGTCAGCCACAAGATGCAAGTGATCGAGCGCGCACTGGCGCTGCATGCCGCGCAACGTGGCGATGCTTTGCAAACCCTGTTCAACCTCGGCGGTTTCGAAATCGCGGCGCTGGTCGGCGCTTATCTGGCGTGTGCCCAGGAAGGCGTTGCGGTGTTGGTTGACGGCTTTATCTGCACGGTCGCCGCGCTGGTGGCGGTGCGCCTGAATCCGGCCTGCCGCGAGTGGCTGCTGTTCGGCCATCGCGGTGCCGAGCCGGGTCATCGCCATGTGCTGGAAACGCTGAGTGCCGAGCCGCTGCTGGAACTCGGTCTGCGTCTGGGCGAGGGCAGCGGTGCGGCGCTGGCGGTGCCGTTGCTGCGTCTGGCGTGTGATCTGCACGGACAGATGGCGACCTTCGCTGAAGCGGCAGTGGCGGATCGTCCGGCATGACTTTGCGTCTGGACCTACTGCGCCACGGTGAAACCGAACTCGGCGGCGGCCTGCGCGGAAGTCTTGACGACGCTTTGACCGAAAAAGGCTGGGCGCAGATGCGTGCGGCGGTGGTCGGGCAGGGGCCGTGGGATCGATTGGTCAGTTCGCCATTGCAGCGTTGTGCGCGATTCGCTGAGGAGCTCGGCGCGCAACTGGATCTGCCGGTGACGCTGGACAAGGATCTGCAAGAACTGCACTTCGGCGCTTGGGAAGGCCGGAGCGCGGCGGCGTTGATGGAGACCGATGCCGAGGCGCTGGGTTTGTTCTGGGCTGACCCGTATGGGTTTACGCCGCCGCAGGGTGAGCCGGTGATTGAGTTTTCCAGACGGGTTCTGGCAGCAGTCGAGCGGTTGCATGCAGCCTATGCCGGCGAACGCGTTTTGCTGATCAGTCATGGCGGCGTGATGCGTTTGTTGCTGGCGGGCGCGCGTGGGTTGCCGCGCGAGCAATTGCTCAACGTCGAGGTCGCTCACGCAAGTCTGTTTTCGCTGAACGTCGCGGCTGACGGCGTGCTCAAGGAAGTCTGCTGACATGTTGCCGCTGTGGATCGCCCTGCAATTTCTCAGCAGCCTGCCGGTGCGTCTGCCGGGGATGCCGGCTCCCGAGGCACTCGGTCGTTCTTTGCTGTTTTATCCGCTGGTGGGATTGCTGTTCGGGCTGATTCTGTGGGCGCTGAACATCGCGTTGGCCGGCGCACCAATCCTGCTGCATGCGGCATTGTTGCTGACGGTGTGGGTGCTGCTCAGCGGCGCATTGCATCTCGATGGACTGGCGGACAGCGCCGATGCCTGGCTCGGTGGGTTTGGTGATCGCGAACGCACGCTGCTGATCATGAAAGATCCGCGCAGCGGGCCGATTGCGGTGGTGACGCTAGTGTTGGTGTTGCTGCTCAAGTTCACGGCGTTGCTGGCGTTGATCGAGCAGCAGCAAGGTATGGCTTTGATCATCGTGCCGCTGATCGGGCGCGCAGCGTTGCTCGGATTATTCCTGACCACGCCGTACGTGCGCTCTGGCGGGTTGGGGCAGGCGCTGGCGGATCATCTGCCGCGCAAGTCGGGTTGGCGGGTGCTTGCGGCAAGTGCGTTGGGTTGCGTGTTGCTGGCTGGATTCAGCGGATTTATTGCGTTGCTGGTGGCGCTCGCAGGGTTTGTCTGGTTGCGGCACCTGATGGTGCGGCGCTTGGGCGGAACCACCGGTGATACCGCTGGCGCTCTGTTGGAATTGCTCGAGATGGCAGTCCTCGTCGGACTGGCATTATTTTGATGTGTAACTTGATTTAACAGACTCGCGGGTATATACACGCATCATGCTTCCTTCTCAGTGTTTGTGCACCAACCTGCGTCGCGCCGCTCGTGGCGTCAGCAGGCATTACGACGGCGCTCTCGACGGCTTCGGGATCAACGTTGCCCAGTATTCTCTGTTGTGCAACTTGCAGCGGCTGGACCAACCGAGCATCTCCGAGCTGGCCGAAGCGATGGGCCTGGATCGCAGCACCCTCGGGCGCAATCTGCGGGTGCTGGAAGGCGAGGGCCTGGTAGCGCTGGCCGAGGGCGAAGACATGCGTAACCGCATCGTCAAGCTCACCGAAATCGGTGCACATCGCTTGGCAGCGGCCCTGCCGGCCTGGGAAGCGGCGCAGCAGCGATTGATCGATAAACTGGGCGCCGAGAAGCGTGAAACCTTGCTGAGACTGCTGGACGAACTGGCGTAACGCCGGTTTTGCCGACCTTAAGCGGGTATATACCCGTGACTGGAGAATAATAATGAGTTCAATGTGGCGTACGTGCGGTTGGGTGTTGCTCGGGAGTGCGCTGATTCTGGCGTTGTCATTGGGCGTGCGCCATGGTTTCGGTCTGTTTCTGTCGCCGATGAGCGCCGAGTTCGGCTGGGGGCGCGGTGTGTTTGCCTTCGCCATCGCCCTGCAGAATTTGATTTGGGGTCTGGCGCAGCCGTTCACCGGGGCACTCGCCGACCGTTTTGGTGCGGCAAAAGTGGTGCTGGTCGGCGGCGTGCTCTACGCCCTCGGACTGGTCTTCATGGGCTTGTCTGATTCGGCGGTGACGCTGTCGCTGAGTGCCGGGTTGTTGATCGGCCTCGGCCTGTCCGGGACTTCGTTCTCGGTGATTCTTGGTGTGGTTGGTCGCGCCGTGCCGCCAGAGAAACGCAGCATGGGCATGGGTATCGCCAGTGCCGCCGGCTCCTTCGGCCAGTTCGCCATGCTGCCCGGCACGCTCGGGCTGATCAGCTGGCTCGGCTGGTCGGCGGCATTGCTGGTGCTGGGCTTGCTGGTGGCGCTGATCGTGCCGTTGGTGAGCATGCTCAAGGACAAGCCGCTCCCGGTGCTCGGCCACGAACAAACCTTGTCTGAAGCGTTGCGTGAAGCCTGCTCGCACTCCGGTTTCTGGCTGCTGGCGTTCGGTTTTTTTGTCTGCGGTTTTCAAGTGGTGTTCATTGGTGTGCATTTGCCGGCATATCTGGTCGATCAGCATTTGCCGGCGACGGTCGGCACCACGGTGTTGGCGTTGATCGGACTGTTCAACATCTTCGGCACCTACACCGCCGGCTGGCTCGGCGGGCGTATGTCCAAGCCGCGTCTGCTCACCGGGTTGTACTTGCTGCGGGCGGTGGTGATCGGCTTGTTCCTTTGGTTGCCGGTGACGACGATCACGGCGTATGCGTTCGGCATGGCTATGGGCTTCCTCTGGCTGTCGACCGTGCCGCTGACCAACGGTACCGTGGCGACCTTGTTTGGCGTGCGCAACCTGTCCATGCTCGGTGGCATCGTGTTCCTGTTCCATCAGCTCGGCTCGTTCCTCGGCGGCTGGCTGGGCGGGGTGGTGTATGACCGAACCGGGAGTTATGACTTGATCTGGCAAGTGGCGATTCTCTTGAGCCTGTTGGCGGCCGCGCTGAACTGGCCGGTGCGCGAGCGTCCGGTGGCGCGCCTGCGAACCCGGGCGAACGCTGCATGAATCGTTACTGGCCGCAGATCCTCGTTACTGCACTCGGCGCCGCATTGCTCGCGCTGGTGTGGTGGGGCTGGCATCAGGGTGGACTGGCGCTGATGCAACTGGGCATGAGCATTTGCTAGAAAGCCGCTTGCTAGCAGGCGGCGAGCGCGAGTAACTTCGAAGTCTGACGACTTAGAAGGATGCCCGACATGCAAAAGCGCTGGTGTGCTGTTCCTGCGTTGCTGATGGCGTTGACCGGACTTGCCCAGGCGGACTGCCCGGAGGTGCTGCAGGGTTCGCTGCCCAAGTTGCGCGCCAAGGAATCGATTGATCTGTGCCGACAATACGCCGACAAGCCGCTGGTGGTGATCAACACTGCCAGCTTCTGCGGTTTCGCCCCGCAGTTCGAAGGTCTGGAGGCGCTGAATCAGCGCTACAAGGCGCAAGGTCTGGAAATGCTCGGCGTCCCCTCGAATGACTTCAAGCAAGAGTCCAAGGACAGCGCAGAGACCGCCAAGGTTTGTTACGCCAACTATGGCGTAACGTTCAACATGACCGAGCCGCAGAAAGTCCGTGGTGACGACGCCACGCATATGTTCCAGGTGCTGGCCGCGCAGAGCAGCGCGCCGAAGTGGAATTTCTACAAGTACGTGATTGATCGTCAGGGCAAGGTCATTGCCAACTTCTCCAGCCTGACCAAACCGGATGATCCGGAATTCATCGCCGCCATCGAGAAAGCCATCGCCTCGAAACCGTTGAAACCCTGATCGACGCCCACGAAAAAGCCCCGCCTCTGTAAGGAGCGCGGGGCTTTTTGGTGGGCGAGGGGTCAGCCTCGCCGTACAGCATCAGAAGCGGTAAGTTGCGCCGACACCGAAGCCGTTTGCCGAGTTTTCATACTGGGAATTGTAAGTCTGGCCGCGTGCGTTCTCGTTGCGGATGTTGACCTTCTCTTCCTTCAGGTACGAATACGCGACGTCGATGGTCAGGTCTTCGGTCGGGCTCCAGCCGGCACCGAGGCTGAAAATCGTGCGGTCGCCGGTAGGAATACGCGGCGAACGGTCGACGTTGTTGGTCGGCGACTGGTCGAAGGTCAGACCGGTGCGCAGTACCCATTCCTTGTTCAACTGATACGAAGTACCGATGGCGTAAGCCCAGGAGTCGTGCCAGTTCTGGTCTTCGGTGATTTCGCCGAACTGGCCAGCCAGTGCAGGTTGCACGCCGGAGTTCTTGACGGTGATTTCCTTCAGCTGGCTCCAGCGGGTGAAAGTCGTACCGGCATAAACGTTCCACTGATCGTTGATCGCCTGGGTAACCGACAGATCCACCGATTCAGGCGTGGTGATCTTCAGCGAAGCGTCGTATTTCTGGCTGGAGCTGAGTCCGGCCAAGGCCAAGGCACCGTAGTTGACCTTGGTGTTGCCTTCGAGTTTGTAGTCGACTTTCGAATGATAAGTCAGACCCACGCGAGTGCTGTCGGTAGCTTGTACCAGCACGCCGATGTTGTAGCCCAGAGCGGTGTCGTCACCCTTGATCTTGACTTTGCCGTCCGGCAGGGTCTGGGTGATCGAGAGGTTGGATTCCAGCGCACCATCGATGCGGTTGATGGTCGGACCGAAACCGATCGACACCTTGTCGTTGAAGGCGTAGCTGATCGTCGGCTGCATGGTGATGACTTGTACTTCGGACTTGCTGCCGAAGTAGCGGCCGGCGAAGCCGTTTTCGTAATCGGTAATCAGACCAAACGGGACGTATACGCCAAAACCGAATGCCCAGTGATCATCGATCGGCTTGACGTAGTAGCCCATAGGTACGGAGGTGAAGGGCACCATATCGCCTTTGTTGCTCCCGCCATTCGGGCTGGAGCTACCGTCGCTGATATCGGTCGAAGCGTCGAGGAACGCAACACCGCCAGTCACTTGTTCGCGCTTGATGCGCGACATGCCGGCAGGGTTGCCATAAACAGTACTTGCGTCGTCGGCAGAAGAAGATCGCCCGGCGTACCCAGTCCCCATCCCGCTGATGCTGTGTTCGTTGATGGCAAAGCCAGCGGCGAAAATCTGCGTGGATGCCACGGTAACGGCAAGGCTAAGGGTGGTTTTGAGCATTACTTTTTTCATTATTAGAACTCCTGGTGATCACCGGGGCGGAAATTACCAAGATTTTCGCCGCAGCGCTATAGTCCGTATGGCTTGAGTTAGAGCGGTTTTGTAGGACAATCCGACCAAATTCGCGACCTGTTGCAGGATCTTGCGAAACTGGTGAGTCAGCAAGCGACCTGATTCATGGATGAAACACAGGTTTGCCAGGCAGAGGTGAAATCGCGCAGGCGACCTTGCGGCTGAAAAGTCTGGCGCCAGATGCGCGCCATGCCCAGCAGATCGTCGGAGTCGGGGAGGGTGGGGTTCTGTTCTTCTACCAGCAGCCAGGCAATGGCAGTGGCGTAACGCAGATTGACGGTCAGTTCCAGATGCGGGCCGCTGAGAAACGCATGCTGGCTGGCGAGGCCGCGCACCAGGCTGGCGCGCTCCGGATCCAGCGCCAGGTAGTGATCCCACAGCGCCTGATGCCGGTGTTCGGCAATTCGGTACAGGCCGTGGCCACGGCGGTCATGCAGAGCAGAACCAAGGGCAGACTGACTGGCAGCGATACCCAGCAGCAGGGCTTCGGCAGTTGCGCAGTGGCGTCCCAGATAAATCAGCGTAGGACGAATCACATAACGGCACAGTTCGCTGGCAGCGATACCCATAAAACCCTCGAAACACGAAGTGGGCGGCGATGCCTGAGGTGGGGCTTGGCAGCGGTGGATCGAGTCAGGCTCGCCGGAAGCGGATTACGCCGCTTGAGTTGAAGTGTAGTGTCATATTCGCGACGTAAAGGCCTGTTTTTACAATATTTCCGGCGAGCAGTTATAACCGTTATATCGGTTGGTGCTTAGCCCGAAACTGCGAAAAGTGAAATATCAGGCAATAAAAAGCCCCGCGTTTTAAGCGAGGCTTTGCTTTTTCAGCCGTTTCGTCGTCTCAGGCAACCAGTGCCTGGCGAGTACGGTCAATGATAGCCTGCAGCGGTTCGGCGCTGGAGTACTGGTCGGGATACAGACGCTCGCTGTGGCGGGCGATCCCGTGTTCATTGACCAGGGTGAAGCTGAAGCAGCCTTTGCGAGCGGCCATGATCAGGCAGTTCATTGGAGCAAAAGCGTTGGTTAGGGTGCGAATGGCATCCTGAGTATGGATTTGAGTCGACATAGTTATTAGGTGTTCCTACAAATGACACGGATAAGAACCGTGCAGCGTTAAAACGTTCCAGTGACGTTGACCACCATTGGTCGAACGAAGAACCCGACTGGAACAAAGCAGCCAGTTTGAAGCGCTGATAAATTGGCGCGCTTGGGCTGGCAGGTAGGTACTTAGGAGGGCAGGCAACACATCAAGGGCAAAGGTTCTGGGCCCGGGGTGAAGATCCTGATCAATTTGCAGGTTGGTTCGGTCAGAGTAAATGTTCTTCGCAACACCCTTTGCATTCATTTCAAAGGCTGTGTCGGCGCAAGATTTACCTGGAAACCATCGAGGGGTCGATCCTGTTTTGTCGGTGAAGGCTTCTGTTGAGAAGGTTGACCGCGAGGAGTTGTTCGACCGGAATTGACTTTCAGCTTGGTACTAACGCCGCGGATAGTAATGGAACCCTTCGAAGAGAGCAACCCACAATATGAAAATAGATTGACTGAGTTGGCGTGCGTTGCTAGTGAGTGCTCAAAAACGTGCATCCATATAACCGCGGAACAGGTACTTGTGCACATTAGTTGCGCACGCGGTAACGGCGCTGTCATATCAATCCTGACTCAGGTAGCTGCCTGCACCGAAAGTTTAAGTCAATGAAAAACATCGGTTTTTTTAACTGGTGAAAAAATCGTCAGTTTGACTGCGAGGCCCATTCCACAAGGCTTTGCGGGAGTTCAAAGCGGGTTGTCCACTGACTTATCCACAGCTTCTGTGGATTGTCCCGAGCGCTTGCTCTAGCACGGGCGTGCCGGGTTTTTTCGACTTTACCTGTGCGAAAAAAAGAGTAGAGTGGCGCGCCTTCCGATCTGCCCTACAGTGCTTTATGAAGTTTCGCTCAACGCCAGAAGCTGTTACCTCACAGACCCCGCGTGTTACCGCTCCCAAGCGATTTTCCGTTCGCGTGGCCGAATGGCTGTTGGACAGCCCGTGCCTGAGTGACAATCAGAATGCCAAGCACCTCGCCGGCCGCCTGCTCAAACAGCCTGCGCGCGACGGCGTGGTGGTTGCGCAAAGCCGTCTGGGTCAATTGATGTGCCGTGAGTGCGGCAACGCCCGCGATCGCCGGATTGGCCAGGACCTGCTGCGCCAGGCCGCCCGCGCTGGTGACCGTCGCGCACAACAGGAACTCGGTCTGATCGCAGACTGAGCTGTCCAAGACCTGACGCCTTGGTTAACCTTCAGGCTTTATTTGATCGGCGAGAATGACTATGGCGATGGACTTGACCAGCATCCTGCTCGGTCTGGCGGGCGCAGCGCTGCCGCTACTTGCGCTAGCCTGGCAACTGCAACGCCGCGCCAGCACCAGTCAGGCTGATGTCGCGCTGCTCGAAGAGCGACTGGCCATGGCGCAAATGGCTCAGGACGGACTCAACGCGCAGCTTGAAGCCAGTCGCGATGAAATCGCCGACCTCGCTCAGGCCAACGCCGCCAAACAAGCTGATCTCGCCGCGGTGCGCCGCGAAGTCGAGTTGCTGCAAATCGAACGCGACGACGCCCGTGATGCATCGCACGCGTGGAATCTGGAGCGCGCCAACAAAGAAGCCGAACTGCGCCGTCTCGACGCCCAGGCCGCTTCGCTGAACGCCGAGTTGCGCGAGCAGCAGGAAAGCCACCAGCAACGCCTCGACGACCTGCAAGGCTCGCGTGATGAGCTGCGCGCACAGTTCGCAGAGCTGGCCGGCAAGATCTTCGATGAGCGCGAACAGCGTTTCGCCGAAACCAGCCAGAAGAGCCTCGGCCAGTTGCTCGATCCGCTCAAAGAACGCATCCAGTCCTTCGAGAAACGCGTCGAAGAAAGTTATCAGGCAGAAGCTCGCGAGCGTTTCTCGCTGGCCAAGGAGCTTGAGCGTCTGCAACAGCTCAACCTACGCCTGAGCGACGAAGCCACCAACCTGACCCGCGCCCTCAAAGGCCAGAAAACCCAAGGCAACTGGGGCGAGCTGATTCTCGAGCGCGTACTTGAGCATGCCGGCCTGGAGAAGGGCCGCGAGTATCAGACTCAGGTCAATCTCAAAGGTCCGGACGGCGAGCGCTTTCAGCCGGACGTGATTATCTATCTGCCGGGCGACAAGCAAGTGGTGGTCGACTCCAAGGTCAGCCTCACCGCGTATCAGCAATACGTCGCAGCGGACGACGACGCCATCGGCCAGATCGCCATCAAGCAGCACGTCGTGTCGCTGCGCAATCACGTCAAAGGCCTGGCCGGCAAGGATTACAAACGTCTCGACGGGTTGCACAGTCTCGATTTCGTCTTGCTGTTCGTACCGATCGAAGCGGCGTTTTCTGCCGCGTTGCAGGCTGAGCCGACGCTGTTTCAGGAAGCCTTTGATCGCAATATCGTGATCGTCAGCCCGACCACATTGCTCGCAACCTTGCGCGTGATCGACAGCCTGTGGAAACAGGAACGCCAGAGCCAGAACGCCCGCGAAATTGCCGAGCGCGCCGGTTGGCTGTACGACAAGTTCGTACTGTTTATCCAGGATCTGGACGAGGTCGGCAATCGCTTGCAGCAACTCGATAAAGCCTACAGTTCGGCGCGCAACAAGCTCACCGAAGGGCGCGGCAATCTGGTCAGTCGCAGCGAACAGCTGAAATTGTTGGGTGCGCGGGCGAGTAAAAGTCTGCCGGCGGATCTGCTGGAGCGGGCGATGACTGATGTTGATGGGTTGGTCGAGTTGCCTGAATAAACTCAAAAGCATCGCTGGCAAGCCAGCTCCCACAGGTTATCTGTCGGTCACAAAATCTGTGATCACTGAAAACCCTGTGGGAGCGGGCTTGCCCGCGATGGCGTCACTAGCCTCACTGCGGGGCTTAGCCAATTCTCTCTATAGCGGCAAATACCGACTCAACAACGCCCGCAACGCCGCCGGTTTCACCGGTTTGGGCAAATAATCCAGCCCCGCCGCATGCACCCGCGCCACGGTTTCCGGATGACCGTCAGCGCTGATCACCACCCCCGGCACCGGCTCACCGAGAGTAGTGCGCAGCCACGCCATCAGCTCAGTGCCGGTCTCCCCGTGATCAAGGTGATAGTCCACCAGCGCCAGTTGCGGGCGCACGCCATCGGCCAGCAGCGCCGCGCATTCTTCGCGATTGCGCGCCGTCCACACCTGACAGCCCCAGCGCGTCAGCAGGCTGTTCATACCGATCAGAATGCTGTCTTCATTGTCGATGCACAGCACCCGCGCGCCGCTGTGCAACTTGCCGTTGATCTCGAGCGCAACGCTCGGCTGCGCAATCTGCGTGCGGGCCAGCGGCACGCGCACGCTGAACACGCTGCCGCGCCCCGGCCATGAGCGCACGCGCAATGTATGGCCGAGCACCCGGCACAAGCCGTCGGCAATCGCCAGCCCCAGCCCCAGCCCCTTTTCGGCGCGAGTCTGATGGCTGTCGAGGCGTTTGAACTCTTCGAAAATCACTTGCTGTTTATCTTCCGGAATCCCCGGCCCGCGATCCCATACCTCCAGGCAGATTTCACCGTTGCGCCGGCGCACACCCAGCAAAATCGGGCCTTTGGCGTAGCGGAAAGCGTTGGTCAGGAAGTTCTGCAAGATGCGCCGCAGCAGCTTGATGTCGCTGTCGATGCGCAACTGGCTGCCGCGTACGCGGAAGCTCAAGCCCTGTTCCTGCGCCAGCGCCTTGAATTCGGCACCGAGAATGTCGAACAACTCGTTGATCGCGAACGGCTTGCGATCCGGGTTGATCCTGCCGTTTTCCAGGCGCGAAATATCCAGCAGATCGCTGATCAGATCCTCCGCCGAACGCAGCGAGCTATCCAGATGGCGCACCAGTTTCTGCGCCTCGCTGCTCAAGTCGTCGTCCTGATGCGAAAGGGCGGCTGAGAACAATCGCGCGGCATTCAGCGGCTGCATCAAGTCATGGCTGACCGCCGCCAGAAACCGGGTTTTCGACTGGTTGGCCGCTTCGGCGGTACCCTTGGCTTCGGTCAGCGCGACGTTGAGTTGCGACAGCTCCTGCGTGCGTTCGCTCACCCGTTGTTCAAGCCCTTCATTGGCCTCGGTCAGCGCCTGTTCGGCTTCGCGGAACGCGGTGATGTCGGTGAAACTCATGACGAAACCGCCGCCGGGCATCGGGTTGCCGATCAGCTCGATCACCCGGCCGTTGGGGAACAGACGTTCCGAGGTGTGCGCACGGCCCTGACGCATCCAGTGCAGACGTCGCGCGACGTGCACTTCCGCTTCGCCGGGGCCGCACAAACCGCGTTCGGCGTTGTAGCGAATGATGTCGGCAATCGGTCGGCCAACACTGATCAAACCGTCCGGATAGTTGAACAGCTCCAGATAACGCCGGTTCCACGCCACCAGCTTCAGCGACTGGTCGACCACGCTGATGCCTTGGGTAATATTCTCGATGGCGCCTTGCAGCAACGCGCGGTTGAACTGCAGCACTTCCGAGGCTTCGTCGGCGATCCTGACTACGTCCTCCAGCTGCATTTCCCGACCTTCGATGGCGGCTTTTACTACCGCTCGCGTCGAAGAAGCGCCGAGGACACCGGCCAGCAAACGTTCGGTGTGCGCGATCCATTCGTCGTCGGCGTTCTGGTTCGGGTTGAAGCCCTTGCCCTGGCGGTAAGCGAAACGGATGAAGCTCTGCCGCGCGCGTTCTTCACCGACAAAGCGTGCTGCCAGTTGCAGCAAATCGTCGATCTGCACCGCGAGCATCGAACGCGCGCTTGGCCGGGCACTGATTTCCTGGCCGATAAATCGACCGGCCTGCCAGTGCTCCGACACCCGCGTGCGCGACAGCACGGAAACCCAGGCGAACAAGGTGAAGTTGCCGGCCAGGGACAGCACCACGCCTTGTGTCAGCGGGGTGATCGGCAGGTTCAACGGGTTGCTGTGCAGCCATGCGAGGCCGGGGAAACTTTCCAGCGGCAAGCCAAGACTGCGCGCGGCAATCGGCAGAACCAGCGTGTAAAACCAGAGGAATGTGCCCGCCGCGAGCCCGGCAAACACGCCGCGCCGATTGGCCTGTTTCCAGTACAGCGCGCCGAGCATCGCTGGCGCCAGTTGCGTGACCGCCGCGAAGGCAATCTGGCCGATGGTTGCCAGACTTGCAGTGGAGCCGAGCAAGCGGTAACTGACGTAAGCCAGCAGCAGAATCACCACGATGCTCACGCGCCGCACCGACAGCATCCACTGGCGGAACACTTCAAACGGGCGCTCGGCGTTGTTCCGGCGCAGTAGCCACGGCAACAGCATGTCGTTGGAAACCATGGTCGACAGCGCCACGCTGGCCACAATGACCATGCCGGTCGCCGCCGAGGCACCACCGATAAATGCGAGCATCGCCAGCGCCGGATGCGCCTGGGCCAGCGGCAGACTGATCACGAAGGAGTCCGGCAGCACCGAGCTTGGCAGCAGCATCTGACCGGCCAGAGCGATCGGGACTACAAACAGCGCGGCCAAAGCCAGGTACGCCGGAAACACCCATTTCGCCAGACGCAAATCCTGCGGGTCGATGTTCTCCACCACCGTGACGTGGAATTGTCGCGGCAGGCAGATGATCGCCATCATCGCCACGCCGGTTTGCACCACCATCGACGGCCAGTTGATGGTTTCTTTCCAGTATTCCTCAAGACGCGGCGCGAGCTTCGCCTGACTGAACAGGTCATCGAAACCGTCGTACAAACCGTAAGTGACGAACGCACCCACGGCGAGAAACGCAAATAATTTGACCAGCGACTCGAACGCAATCGCCAGCACCATGCCCCGGTGGTGTTCGGTGGCGTCGAGGTTGCGCGTACCGAAGACGATGGTGAACAGCGCCAGCACCAGCGACACAATCAGCGCCGTATCTTGAGCGCGGGTGCCCATGGCATCGGCGCCGGCACCGATCAGCAGGTTAACGCCGAGGACAATGCCTTTGAGTTGCAAAGCGATGTAGGGCAGGACGCCGACCAGACAGATCAACGCGACCACCACCGCCAGCGATTGCGATTTGCCGTAACGCGCGGCGATGAAGTCGGCGATGGAGGTGATGTTCTCCTGCTTGCTGATCATCACCATTTTTTGCAGCACCCACGGTGCTCCAAGCAACAGCAAAATCGGCCCGAGGTAGATCGGCAGGAATGACCACAGCTGTTCGGCGGCCTGACCGACCGCGCCGAAGAACGTCCAGCTGGTGCAATAAACCGCCAGTGACAGGCTGTACACCCACGCGCGCACTCGTGGCGGCAGCGGCGTGCTGCGCCGGTCGCCGTAGAAGGCGATGGCGAACATGATGGCCATATAGGCCAGGGCGACGGCGGCGATCAGCCCGGTGGACAGCGACATGCAACACTCCCGACAGAAGACTCCCCGGGACTCCCGCCCGGGCGGACAGTCTCGCATGAGCGCGGCGGTTAGTCAGTGTCGACCAAGGTCGAGGCGTGGCGGGGTGTCGCAGGTAAAGATCGGCGGGTTTCGTTGCCTTGCTGCTCAGCCTGCGTGCGCAAGCGGTAAAAGTCAGCAGCGCGCCATAAACGCCAAGAATTCAGTTAGCCTTGGCCAGCCATTTTCCCCACGGAGCGCCTCGATGAAGATCATCCGCAGCAAGTCGTTCACCGCCGAACGTGCCTGGGGCGCGCTGGATATCGCCAACATGAACGGCATCACCACGCGCCTGCACTGGACCGATCAGCCGTACAAATGGCACGTCAATGACGGCGAAGAAGTGTTCGTGGTGCTTGATGGCCAAGTGCAGATGCGCTATCGCGAAAACGGCGAGGAGCAGCAAACTCTGCTCGAGGTCGGCGACATCTTTTATGCGTCGGTCGGCACTGAACATGTCGCTCACCCGCAGGGTGCGGCGCGGATCCTCGTAATTGAATCCGAGGGCAGCGTTTGACTGCTTATTGGTAAAACAGATAACAGTTAGAGAAATTACCCGTTATATAGATATTCGATTCGGTTCTACCATGAACTCAACCTCACTTGAGGACAGGAGTTCATGATGATTTGCCCCAACGCCAACAAGCCCGGTCTCAAACCGCTCAGCCAACTTCAGCACCCGCGTGAAGTGATCCGCCAATTCACCCCGAACTGGTTCGCCGCAACCATGGGCACCGGGGTGCTGGCCCTGGCGCTGGCGCAATTGCCGGTGGCCATTCCCGGCATGCACGCCTTCGCCGAAGGTCTGTGGATGTTCAACATTCTGTTGTTCGCCCTGTTTACCGTGGCCTACGCCGCGCGCTGGATCCTGTTCTTCGACGAGGCGCGCCGAATCTTTGGCCACTCCACCGTTTCGATGTTCTTCGGCACCATTCCCATGGGCCTGGCGACCATCATCAACGGCTTTCTATTGTTCGGTTTACCGCGTTGGGGCGACGGAGTGATTCAACTGGCGGAAGTGCTGTGGTGGCTGGACGTGGCGCTGTCGCTGGCCTGCGGCGTGTTGATTCCGTACATGATGTTTACCCGCCAGGAACACAGCATTGATCAGATGACTGCGGTCTGGTTGCTGCCAGTGGTGGCGGCGGAAGTCGCGGCGGCCAGCGGTGGCTTGCTCGCGCCGCATTTGGCGGATGCGCATTCGCAACTGGTGGTGCTGGTGACCAGCTACGTGCTTTGGGCATTTTCCCTACCGGTGGCGTTCAGCATTCTGACAATCCTGCTGCTGCGCATGGCCCTGCACAAACTGCCGCATGAAAACATGGCCGCTTCGAGCTGGCTGGCACTTGGCCCGATCGGCACCGGCGCTCTGGGCATGTTGCTGTTCGGTGCCGATGCACCGGCGATCTTTGCCGCGAATGGTCTGCCAGGCATCGGTGAAATCGCCTCGGGTCTCGGCTTGGTGGCCGGTATCACTTTGTGGGGTTTTGGCCTGTGGTGGATGTTGATTGCGCTGCTGATCACCGTGCGCTACCTGCGCGACGGCATCCCGTTCAACCTCGGCTGGTGGGGTTTTACCTTTCCGTTGGGCGTGTATTCGCTGGCGACCCTGAAACTGGCGAGCACCTTGAACCTGACGTTCTTTAGCGTTTTCGGTACTGCGCTGGTGACGTTGCTGGCGGTAATGTGGCTGATCGTCGGCAAGCGCACGCTGCAGGGCGCATGGCGCGGTGAGCTGTTTGTTTCACCGTGCATTGCAGGTTTGAAGAAATAACCGGCAAAGATTAGGTAATGTGTGGCCTGAGTCTCGGTTGGAGATTCCAATAACAAACATCAGGCCACTCGCTACCACCATCAGGGACACACGGAAGATGAGTCACCCCTCACAGTTCAACCTGCTGCGCACCCGGCGCTTCCTGCCATTTTTCATCACGCAATCGCTTGGCGCGTTTAACGACAACGTGTTCAAGCAATCGCTGATCCTCGCCATTCTCTATCGGCTGACCATCGAAGGTGACCGCTCGATCTGGGTCAACCTGTGCGCGCTATTGTTTATTTTGCCGTTCTTTCTGTTCTCGGCACTGGCCGGGCAGTTCGGCGAAAAATTTGCCAAGGACGCGCTGATCCGGGTCATCAAGCTCGCGGAAATCGCCATCATGGCTGTGGGATCGGTCGGCTTTCTGTTCGATCACCTGTCGCTGATGCTGGTGGCGCTGTTCGCCATGGGCACTCACTCGGCACTCTTCGGGCCGGTGAAGTATTCGATCCTGCCGCAGGCGTTGCGTGAAGACGAACTGGTCGGCGGCAACGGCCTGGTGGAGATGGGCACGTTTCTGGCGATCCTCGCCGGCACCATCGGCGCCGGGGTGATGATGTCGTCAGCCAATTACGCGCCGCTGGTTTCCGGCGCGATTGTCGGCATCGCGCTGTTGGGTTATCTGGCCAGTCGCAGCATTCCGCGTGCAGCGGCTGCGTCACCGGAAATGCGCCTGAACTGGAATATTTTCAGCCAGTCGTGGGCCACGCTGAAACTGGGCCTGGGTCAGACCCCGGCGGTGTCGCGTTCGATTGTCGGCAACTCGTGGTTCTGGTTTGTCGGGGCGATTTATCTGACGCAGATCCCGGCTTATGCCAAAGAGTGGATGCACGGCGACGAAACCGTGGTCACCCTGATTCTCACGGTGTTTTCGGTGGGAATCGCGCTCGGCTCGATGCTTTGCGAGAAACTTTCCGGGCGCAAAGTCGAGATCGGTCTGGTGCCCTTCGGCTCGTTCGGTCTGACCGTGTTTGGGTTGCTGTTGTGGTGGCATTCCGGTGGAATTCCCGACAGTGTTACTGGCCACAGTTGGGTTGAAGTGCTGACCTTCGGCCACACCTGGGCGGTGCTGTTCGACATTCTCGGCCTCGGCATCTTCGGCGGTTTCTACATCGTGCCGCTGTACGCGTTGATCCAGTCGCGCACCGCCGAGAAGGAGCGGGCGCGGGTGATTGCCGCTAACAACATTCTCAACGCACTGTTTATGGTGGTCTCGGCCATCGTGTCCATCGTGTTGTTGAGCGTGGTCGAACTGTCGATCCCGCAGCTGTTTCTGGTGGTCTCGCTGCTCAACATCGGCGTCAACGCCTACATCTTCAGCATCGTGCCCGAGTTCAGCATGCGCTTCATGATCTGGCTGCTGAGCCATTCCATGTACCGCGTCGAGCATCGCAATCTTGACGCAATCCCCGATGAAGGCGCGGCGTTGCTGGTGTGCAACCACGTATCGTTCGTCGATGCCTTGCTGATTGGCGGCGCGGTGCGTCGGCCCATTCGCTTTGTCATGTACTACAAGATCTACAACTTGCCGGTGCTGAACTTTATCTTTCGCACGGCGGGGACAATTCCTATCGCCGGACGCCAGGAAGACATTCAGATCTACGAAAAGGCCTTCAGCCGGATTGCGCAATATCTGAAGGACGGAGAGCTGGTGTGCATCTTCCCCGAAGGCAAATTGACCGCCGATGGCGAGATCAACGAGTTCAAGGGCGGGCTGACGCGGATTCTCGAAGAGACACCGGTGCCGGTGATTCCGCTGGCATTGCAGGGGTTGTGGGGGAGCTTCTTCAGTCGTGATCCGAACAAGGGCGTGTTTCGCCGATTGTGGTCGCGGGTGACGTTGGTGGCGGGTTCGTCGGTCGCTGTGGAAGCGGCCGAGCCGGTGAAGTTGCAGGCGCTGGTGAGTGAATTGCGCGGCACAGTCAGATAGTTGTTGGCTGTGCGGGCGCCATCGCGGGCAAGCCCGACTCCCACAGGTTTCTCGGGCGTGCACAGGATTTTTGTGCACTGTAGATCCCTGTGGGAGCTGGCTTGCCAGCGATGGCGTCAGTCGTTTAAGCGCTGACCTTGAGCCCGATCAACCCAGTGATAATCAACGCCACACTGGCCAACCGAATCAACGCCATTGATTCACCAAACAGAATGATCCCGGCAATCACCGTGCCCACGGCGCCGACCCCGGTCCAGATCGCATAAGCCGTGCCCAGCGGCAATTCCTTCATTGCCAAACCGAGCAAGCCCAGGCTGACAGCCATCGCGGCAATAGTCAGCGCAGTGGGTAGTGGACGGCTGAAACCATCGGTGTACTTCAGGCCGACGGCCCAGCCGACTTCGAACAGGCCGGCGAAAAACAGAATGATCCAGGACATGAGAGACCTCCATCGATTGACGGGGTCGTCCCCGGATAAAAACTCGATTGAGCCGCGAGGTCGTCCCCGCGTGCGCAATAGAGTGCCCGGCATTAATCAGCGGATCAACCCGCCAAGTCAGTCCGAGCCAGCGTCTCGCGGTCTTGTTTCTCGCTCATGCGCCGGAAATACGTCGAAAGCAGCGCACCGGAAATGTTGTGCCACACACTGAACAACGCACTCGGCACCGCCGCCAGCGGCGAGAAGTGTGCACTGGCCAGTGCGGCGCCCAACCCCGAGTTCTGCATGCCGACTTCCAGCGCCAGCGATTTGCGCTGGGCCAATGGCAAACCGAACAGGCGCCCGGTGAAGTAGCCCAGCAGATAACCGAAGCTGTTGTGCAGCATGACCACGGCCATGATCAACAGCCCGGACTCGGCAATCTTCGCTTGGCTCGCGGCAACCACCGCCGCGACGATGATCACGATGCTGATCACTGAAACCAGCGGCAACACTTCTACCGCGTGGCGTACCTTGTCGCCGAGCACGCGTTGCGCGACCACGCCGAGGATGATCGGCAGCAACACCACTTGCAGAATCGACCAGAACAGCTCCATGAACGACACCGGCAACCATGCCGAAGCCAGCAGCCAGATCAACGCTGGCGTCAGCAGTGGGGCGAGGAGGGTGGTAACGGCGGCGATCGCTACCGACAACGCCAGATCGCCACGCGCCAGCCAGGTCATCACGTTGGACGAGGTGCCGCTTGGGCAGCAACCGACCAGAATCACGCCGACGGCGATTTCCGGTGGCAGCTGAAAGATCTGGCAGAGCAACCACGCCATGCCCGGCATGATCACGAAATGCGCGACCACGCCCAAAGCCACGCGCCAGGGTTGGCGAGCGACGGCGGCGAAGTCTTCAAGTTTGAGGGTCAGGCCCATGCCGAACATCACCAGCCCGAGCAGCGGCACGATGGCACCTTTCAGGCCGAGGAACCACGCCGGTTGCAGGAACGCGAGCACAGCGAAAATCAGAACCCAGTAAGCGAAGGTATTGCCGACAAAACGACTCAGTGCAGCCAGTGCGCGCATGGCCTGATCCTTATTATGGGAAAGCGTAGGGCCCTAAGCATACGGTGCTTGCAAAAAGATCGCAGCCTTCGGCAGCTCCTACAGGGAAATGCATTCCAAATGTAGGAGCTGCCGAAGGCTGCGATCTTTTCGTTCAGGCACCCACCATCAAGTAGAGGGCGCCTGAAAATGGCGTTAGATCCCTTGCGGAGTCTCTTCCCCACCCAACGCTTCAACCAGCGCCGGCAGGAAATCGCCGAAGGTCAGCATCATCAGGGTGAAACTGGCGTCGAGCTGGCCGAGGGCTTCTTCGCCGCCGTCCTGTTCCGCCTGATCCTGCAACAGATCTTCGAACTTCAGACGTTTGACGGTCATCTTGTCGTCGAGCATGAACGACAACTTGTCCTGCCACGCGAGCGATAGCTGAGTAACCACTTTACCGGTGCTCAGGTGCAGCTGGATTTCTTCGCTGGTCAGGTCCTGACGCTTGCAGCGCACGATCCCGCCGTCTTCGTGGGTGTCGCGCAGTTCGCACTCGTCCAGTACAAAGAAATCGTCGGCAGCTTTCTGCGTGGTGACCCATTCGGTCATGGTCGCGGTAGGCGACATTTTCACGGTCAGCGGGCGCACGGGCAGGGTGCCAATCACTTCGCGCAGGGTCGAGAGCAGGTCTTCGGCGCGTTTCGGGCTGGCCGAGTTGACCAGGATCAGACCCTGTTTCGGTGCGATGGCGGCGAAGGTCGACGAGCGACGGATAAACGCGCGCGGCAGGAACGCCTGGATGATTTCATCCTTGATCTGATCGCGTTCCTTTTTATAGACCTTGCGCATTTGCTCGGCTTCGATCTCTTCGACCTTTTCCTTGACCGCATCGCGTACAACGCTGCCCGGCAGAATGCGTTCTTCCTTACGCGCAGAGATCAGCAGGAAGTCACCGCTGACGTGCACCAGTGGAGCATCTTCGCCCTTGCCGAATGGCGCGACGAAACCGTAGGTGGTCAACTCCTGGCTTGCACATGGACGCGCCAGTTTGGTGGCCAGTGCAGTTTCCAGCGCCTCGGCATCGACAGGCAGGTCTTGGGTCAGGCGATAGATAAGCAGGTTTTTGAACCACATGGGGTGAGTCTCTCCTTTATACAAAGGGGGGCATTATTGTCTTCGCCGTGGCATAGGCCAACCCTTCTCTAAGCCTTTGGAAGGCCTGAGAAAATTATTTAAAAAAGTGCTTGCCAGAGGTGGGGTCGCTCCGTAGAATGCGCGCCACACCGAAGCGAAGGGTGATTAGCTCAGCTGGGAGAGCGTCTGCCTTACAAGCAGAATGTCGGCGGTTCGATCCCGTCATCACCCACCATTCGTTCAAGTGTTTAGCGCAGCGGTAGTTCAGTCGGTTAGAATACCGGCCTGTCACGCCGGGGGTCGCGGGTTCGAGTCCCGTCCGCTGCGCCATATTCGGTAACCTGGATCGCTGAACGCCAGGTCACCACGGAAAAGCCCGCTTAGGCGGGCTTTTTTCTGCCTCAAGTTTGTACCTTGTTCCAGCGGGACGTGTGGTTTCACCGGTTTTCGGATTTATTTGAAAAAATATTCAATTAAATCAACACATTACGAGAACTTGTGGCATAATGCGCCCCGTAACGAAGCGAAGGGTGATTAGCTCAGCTGGGAGAGCGTCTGCCTTACAAGCAGAATGTCGGCGGTTCGATCCCGTCATCACCCACCATTCGTTTCAAGCGTTTTGCGCAGCGGTAGTTCAGTCGGTTAGAATACCGGCCTGTCACGCCGGGGGTCGCGGGTTCGAGTCCCGTCCGCTGCGCCATATTCGGTTATCTGGACCCACTGAACGCCAGATCACCACAGAAAGCCCGCCTAGTGCGGGCTTTTTGCTGTCTGGGGTTTGGCTCTTGTCCCGCGTTTATTGCTCCGCGTTGCGACTGTGGCGGTAATCGCTCACTGCTTCGTACACAGCCTTGCGCAGACGGTTGATCCCGCCAATCGGCCGATGCGCGTCAATCCCGAACCATGGATTGAAGGAGAGGTTGTCGCATTGCAGATTCAGTGCCGGGGTATCGAAATCCTGCGCGGGCAGGGTGATCCTTGCCACGGTCTCGAACGGTGAATCCTGCTCGCGCCATTCGATGCTGGTGTCTTCGATCGGCATGAACTTGTGCGCATCCTGACGCTGGATCTGCAACACAAAGCAGACCGGTACGCGGTCGGTGGACAACTGCTGATTCAACGCGCTGCGCAGGAAGTTCGGCAGATCCTGATTCTGCTTGGGCAGTGTGTAAGCCGGGCAGTTGTCTGGATCCGGCATCACCCGAAACTTGGCATTGGCCTCACCGAATTTGTAGGGCGAAACCGAGAAGTATGTGGTCTGCGTCGGACTGTCCGGTGGTGCGGACAAAGTCTGTAGTGCGATGAGTAGATGTCTGACCTGCCAGCTACGCGGATCCCACCCCGGAAAAAACGCCATCACCTTTTTTCCGTCAGCCTGCGCCGCCACATTCTGACGATATTCGGCGACATCGCTGACAAAGAAGTTCGGGTGGCTGAACATCACGAAATCCTGCTCCTGCCTGTCCTGACGATTACCGAGCAGTTGTTTGCCCGGCACATCGAGCAGTTTGATCGCCATGCCCCGCGCGTCGCGCATGCTGTCGAATTGCGGATAAGCGTTGCCATTGGACAGGCGCAGAGTCGCTTGCCAGATTTTCCCCGGCTCACTGAACACGCCTTGGCGCAGTCCTTCACTCAGTTGCGGCAGAACGCGTAGCTCGGCTTTGACGCAGCCGTGGGCCTTGGCATGCGCATCGCGCAAGTAACGCGTGCTTTCGCGGTGTTGATCGACGATGCGCACGGCGGTCTGGATCACGTCTTGAGTCATAGCCGCTTCGCCCTCGGGGATCTGCTCCACCGCGGAAACCGGGCCACGTTGTTGCCAGGCGAACCAGGCTGCCGCCACTGCCCAGCCGAGCAACCCGGCGCTGAGCAAAATGAGCAGGGTTTTGCCCAGCAAGCGCCCGAACCACAACCACAAGTGCGCCAGCATCGAAGGTCTGTCAGGTGATGTATTCATGATCATGGCAATTGCGCCTCCAGCGGGCCGCCCAGTACTTTCAGGTATTCGAGCAGCGCCCAGCGCTCTTCAGGTTGCAACAGGCGGCCGATGACGCCGTTGCCACGTTGGCCGGCGCGGAATTCGTGGCCACTGTTGCGGTTGCCGGTAACGCGCGTGTCGAACAGAAAACCGTTGGTGAAGGCTTCGGTGCGATAGCCCAGATGTCGCGGGTCGTATTCGAACGTGCCTTTATAGAAGGTGGTGGCGCGCTCATCCTGCGGCGACAGCAACTGATAGAGGCTCGGCACCGAACCGTTGTGCAGAAAAGGTGGGGTGGCCCAGACTCCGGCCAGCGGACGCGCCTTGTAAGCGACTTTTTCGCGCACACCGATTGGCAAACCGAAACCATCGAGCCGGGGTTTTTCGGCGGCAGTGACGTCGGCCTCGCGATAGGCGCGTTGTTCGACGAATGCGGTGACGTAGGCCAAGCCTTTGGCCACCGACAATTGGCTCAGATCCAGCGGCTCTGTCGGTTCGGGATGCAGTTTCACATCCATCTGTTCCAGTTCTTGCAGATCCCATTGCAATGCCGTCAGGTCGAAGCGGTGATTGGCGATATTGTTGGCCGCGCCCGGGTCGGTGCCGATGACGTCGACGGGCAACATGTGCAGATCCTGCACCCAGCGCTGGCCTTCCAGCGTTTTGCGCGGGACGTGGCAGCCGGCGCAATTTTCCGCAAATAACGTGCGGCCCTTGGTCGCCAACGGCTTGTCGACCGCGCCCAGAAGTTCTTCAGGCCAGGCGGGCGCTTGCAGTTTTTGCAGGGTCTCTTCGATCTTGTGCAGATCGCGCACACGCACGCTGGACGGGTAGCGCTGCTCGCCTTGCAGCGGCTGGCCATTGGTGTCGAAGAAATTAAGCGTGGCGCCCACGCCGAGCGCCTCGCCGATGTTGCGCGCCATCGGTTGCTGCGCCGAACCGTTCCATTGCACCCAGTCGAATGTCCACATGTCCCACAGTTGCGGATAATCCACCGGCGCATTGGCCACGCGGTAGTTGGCGGGGGAGATCGCGTCGCCGAAAGTCGCATTGGCAATGCGCCCGAACGCATCGGCGCGGCCCGGGCCTTCCTCTGTCGGGTAGAGGCCGCGATGGGTGTCGTTCCACGCGACTTTGAGGAAGGTGCTCAGCGAATCTTTGAAGTCTTGGCGCAGTTGTTCGTGGCGATCATCGTAATTTTCGCCGAGAACGTTGCGGGCGAAGCGTTCGAATTTCCATGGGTTGTAGTAAGTCGAGGCAAGACTGGCGACCAGTGCCTGTCCGAAACTGCCACCGCGCAATGTAGGAACGCTGGAGGGCAGCACGTGCTGAGCCGAGCCGCCGTCGATGCGCAGCGCTTGCCCGTTGAAACGCAATTCTCCGGTGTGGCAAGCGGCACAAGTTATGTCGAGATATTGCTCCGGGCTGCCGGGATTCTGATGGCGGGCGAATCCCACGGGCAGATTTGCGGGGTTGTCGCGTGTGGCTTTCTGTTGTGGATCAAGCAGAAATCCGAAGCGCGCCAGGTACTCGGGGGCGGCAAAGCGCTGTTGTGAGAACGGCAATTCAAGCGCCTGGAACCATTCGTAGCGCAGGCCTTTGACCTGCGTGCCTTGCGGCGTGAAATAGTAGGTCTGACGCTCCTCGTCAGTCCATTGCTTGAGGTAATGCACCTGTTGCGCGGGCGTATACAAGGGCAGTTTCGGGTTGGCGACGTAATACAGCACCACCGCCAGGACCAGTCCCAGCAGCACAATGATCAGCATCAGCACACGGAATGAGAGGCGCAAGTTAAACATCCTTGTCGATTTGTTGCGCTGTTATGCCTGAGCGATGTGAGGTGAGGCAAGTGGCCATTACGACAACTGTGGGATGAACTGGCCTCAACCGTTGTCGGGGCGAGATGACAGAAGCTTCATCGAGGCTCGCGCCCAATGCGTTTTAATCCCTGAACTAATCGTGAGTTTCCTGCTCTCATGCCGGTAGCCATTGGTCGTGGCGGCCTGATAAGCTCGCGGCTTTACTCGATTGCCCTTTCGGCGCATGAACAAGGAAATAGCATGAAACAGCATCGGTTGGCGGCGGCGGTAGCCCTGGTTAGCCTGGTCCTCGCGGGTTGTGATTCGCAGACTAGCGCAGAGCTGAAAACCCCGGCGCAGAAAGCTTCCTACGGTATCGGCCTGAACATGGGCAAAAGCCTGGCTCAGGAAGGCATGGATGACCTGGACTCCAAAGCAGTAGCCCAGGGCATCGAAGATGCCGTCGGCAAGAAAGAACAGAAGCTGAAAGACGAAGAGCTGGTTGAAGCTTTCGCCGCGCTGCAAAAGCGTGCTGAAGAGCGTATGGCCAAAATGAGCGAAGAGTCGGCCTCGGCTGGCAAGAAATTCCTCGAAGAAAACGGCAAGAAAGCCGGCGTGACCACCACCGCTTCCGGTCTGCAGTACGAAGTGGTCAAGAAAGCCGACGGCGCTCAGCCTAAGCCGACCGACGTAGTGACTGTTCACTACACCGGCAAGCTCACCAACGGCACCGTATTCGACAGCTCTGTCGAGCGCGGCAGCCCGATCGATCTGCCAGTTAGCGGCGTGATTCCGGGTTGGGTCGAAGGCCTGCAACTGATGCACGTTGGCGAGAAGTACAAGCTGTACATCCCGAGCGATCTGGCTTACGGCGCACAATCGCCAAGCCCGGCAATCCCGGCCAATTCGGTTCTGGTTTTCGACCTGGAACTGCTGGCCATCAAGGATCCAGCCAAAGAAGACGCCGCTGCCAAGTAAGTAGCGTCGGATTTGAAAACAACGCCTCGCACATGCGGGGCGTTGTTGCATCTGCGCTTCGGTGAAGGTAAACAGACCGAACCGATGCCGGTCATGGCAGTCCTAGACTGTATGGCTGCCCGCGCTAGTCGTCCTGAGCGGCCAAGTCAATGAAATATTGGGCTTTTTTATGTGAGTAAAAAACGCCCGATCTGAGCGCAGCCCTTATAAAACGGGGCTTGTAGCGTTGAAATGCAGCTCTGTTCACAAGGTTATCCACAATTTGTGTGGATAACATTTCAACGGGAGGAATAAATGAAGACTCCGTGGAATTTCGCCCGATTCTTGCCGCTGGCGGGGCGACTGCTGGCCCGTGGACGTTTGCCGACGCTGTTGTTCGCCGTGGCGAGCAAAGGCGCCGCGCAGGGTAACCGCCTCGGAAAGTTGAAAGACGATCTGCGTCTGCTTCAGGCGCTGTGCCTGGCGTACTGGCGCGGCGAGTACCGCGCGATCAGCGGCAAAGCGATTGTCTCGGTGGTCGCCGGTCTGATGTACTTCCTCAGTCCGGTGGATGCGATCCCGGATTTCATTCCGGTGTTCGGCATGCTCGATGACATCGCCGTGCTCGCCTGGTTGATGAAAACCCTCGATGACGAACTCAATGCGTTCCGCTTGTGGCGCAATCGGCAGAAGCCCGAGAAGCTCAGAATCGTCGAGCGCCTGCCCGATACGCCCGAGCAACTTCAGCTTCAGGGGCCGAAAAAATCCTGAATAGCGACAGCCTCATCTCCATATAGATTGCCCCCACGACCTTGGCCGCTGTTAGGATTACACTTCTAGGGAAAAGTGCCGACTCGCTAAGTGTTGTTGTCCTACGGGGTAGTCATGGATATTCAGATAATTGCACGCGATGGCGAGCCCGAATACGCGGTTCTGCCTTGGGCTCAGTATCAGGCTCTACTCAAAGCTGCAGGCATTAACGAAGCACCGTCGCGTCCGGCTCCCACGCCCGTCGCGGCCACCTCGGACCCGGTTCTTCCGGGTATCGATCAACTCCGCAATTTGCGCGAAGGGAAGGGCATCGCCATCGAGGCGCTCGCCCGCACGGTAGGCATCAGCCCGTCTTATCTGGCCATGATCGAAAGTGGTGAGCGTCTGCCCGACGCCGCGATTCGCCGCAGCCTGGCCTGGGAATTGACGGTGCCAGGCTGGAGGGATGAATCGTGAGCGTACGCATCAGCCGTCAACATTGGGACGGATTACTCGGAGAGCTGGACCAGGCGCGCCGGCAGCGCCATCTGTTGACTTACCGGGCGCTGCTCGAACGGCTGCAACTGCCGACGCCGGCCATGCAGACCCTGACCGCTGCACTTGAGCATCTGGCCGCGCTGGACGCCAAAGCCGAACAGCCATTACGCAGTTCGCTGGTGATCAGCCAGGGTGCGAGTCGCCTGCCGCGCACCGGTTTCTTCGAATGTGTCGAACGCCTGGGACGTTTCTCCGGGCCGTCTGACGGCGTCGCCGCTGCTTCGTGGCACGCTTCGGAAGTGGTGCGGGTGTTCGAATACGAGTACCCGGAATCGGCGGAGGCCTGAGTGTTCTTACGACTCAAGGCGCAGGCCAGTTACTGGCTGGCGCGCAGGCTGTTTCACTGGTCGTGGTTCGTCCGTCAGCCGCGTGGCTGGCGCTGGCTTGAGGGCCAGTTCGCGCGGATGGCCAATCTCGGTGATGTCGGTGCGCAAAGCTTCTATGGGCACATCCTGACTTTTCGCGGTGTCGGTCTGGGCGCACGCGAAGAGGGCGTGCGGCTGTTGCGCCTGGCCGCGCTGGCTGGCGATGGCAAAGCGGCCTATCAGGTGGGTGTGATCAGTCTCGCTGGTACGCCGAGCAAGGCGCCTGATCCTGCCGAAGCGCAGCGTTGGTGGGGGATGGCGGCCAAGGCCGGGCATCCGCTGGCCGAGCTTAAATTGAAGGAATTGGCTGGGCGGGATCTTCCGTAGTCGGCGATTCCGGTTCAATCAAGGAGCGGGGCGAGAGGGAAACCTTTCGCCCCTTTTTTGTGCCCGCATTTTGCGCTGCATGCCATTTGAAGACTTCTCCTACAACCTTCACCTACTTGCCTGACTTATTTTCTGACTGATCCCGCGCAAAGTCCCCTCGCCTAATTTTCTGTGCGAGGGAACGCTCATGTTTGACCCGGTTTTGTTTTCCACTGCGCAACATCGTGCGCGCTGATGGACGCCGTCATCCGCATCGAGCAGGAACTCGACAGCTTTCCCGACACCCTCGGTCTGTACCGCGAACAGCTCAAGCACTGGTTCAGTCGCTCGGCGGACAAGCTTAGCCACGCAACCGACATGCCCTCGCTGATGGGCATGGAGCGGATCATTCGCTTTGGTGATCGCAGCACTGCCGTTGCTATTGGCGATAACCAGTTTTCCTCCAGCGTCATCCAGTGCCCCGAGGCCGGGGTGATGGAGATCGAGAGCAAGTTCGAATCGGTCTACGACATCCCGCTGGGCGGCATCGTGGTTGATGTGGTGGCGGTGGAGGGTGAGGAACTTGCTTCAGTCACGCTTGATGCCGAGGGGAAGGGTTCATTTCGCGGTGTGGCGGGCAAGTTCTATCGGGTGTTGGTGCACAGCGATGTCAGCCCCGATCAAGTTGATCAACTCTTCAAATCCTACGATGGTCTGACGCTGCAGCTGGATAGCTGGCTGCGCAGTGAGTGGCAGGGCTACAAGCCGCAGTGGTCGCAGGAAGTGGCGACGGCAGCGGGCAACGGTATGCTCGCCGGGAGTTGGGCAGCCATCGAGGGGGTGTGGGACAGCATCGGGTTGTTGTCGGAGATTCTTCAGGATCCTGGCAAGTTTGCTCAGCGGTTGGGTAGCGGTGCCGAGCAGTTGATTAAGCTCGCGAAGACCGCGCCGGACGTGATGGAAAAACTCCAGTTGCTGGTCAGCGATGAGGCCGCGTTGTGCCTGTTGCTGCGTACTGCCAGCCTTTGGCTGGAGATGCTGCCACCCAGTGAAGTCGCGGGGAAAACCGCTGAAGCGGTGTCGATGGTGGTGGTGCAACTGCTGATCGACGTGCTGATTGGCGTGGTGCTGACCTTTGTTGGCGCGGGGGTCGCCTATCTGGCGTTGCGCCTGGTGGATCGCGGCGCGCAATTGCTGGCTGCGGTAACGCGTCTGGTCAAGGCGATGTTTGGCATCGTCGAAACCTTCATCGGCTATGTAGACCAGTACAAGTCAGTGGCTGCGCGAGGCATTGCGACTGGGGTGAAGAAGGGCCGCATGCAATTGCGCTGGAATGCCAAGCGCAATGCCGCTCTGAAGAAAGACGAGCATCACGACGACAGTCCTGATCAGGCGAAAAATCCTAACGGTGATAGCGCTGATTGCGCGGCGTCGACCTGCACCAACGGTTGCCCGGTGTCGATGGTCACGGGCGAAGAGTTGTTGACCCTGACCGACGGTTCGCTCGATGGATTGCTGCCGTTCGAATTCACTCGGTTGTATCGCAACAGCGCCGCCGAGATCGACGTTGGGCTGGGCTTTGGCTGGAGCCATTCGCTGGCGCATCGCTTGGAGATCGACGGTGACGCGGTGGTCTGGGTTGATCACGAGAACCGGCGCACGCGCTTTCCGTTGCCGAGTGTCGCGCGGCCGGCGATTCACAACAGTCTGTCGCGGGCAGCGATTTTTCTCGGGGATGAACCGGAGGAGCTGATTGTTGCGCTGGCCGGGGAAACGGCGCGGTTTTATCACTTTCGCGCTGGGCGGCTGACGGCGGTCAGTGATGCCTACGACAACCGCTTGCTGGTGTCGCGCGATCGTCAGGATCGTATTCAGCGGCTGGACAACGGCGCCGGGCGTTGCCTGTTTCTGCGCTATGAGCGCACGCATCTGGTGGCCGTGGATTATCAGGTGTTGCGCGAGGCGGTCTGGCGCAGTCAGCAGACCCTCGTCAGCTACCGCTACGACGCCCGCCAGCGGCTGATCGAAGCGACCAACGCGGTCGGCGACAGTGAGCGTTACGACTACGACGATCAGCACGTCATCCTCCAGCGGCAACTCAGCGGTGGGGCGAGTTTCTTCTGGGCGTGGGAAAGGTCCGGCAAAGCGGCACGTTGTGTCAGGCATTGGGCGTCGTTTTCGCAGATGGACACGCGGTATGTCTGGGACGATGCCGGCAGTGTCACGGTGCAGTACGTCGATGGCACTGAGGAAACGTACATCCATGACGACCGTGCGCGGCTGGTGCGCAAGGTCGCGGCGGATGGTGGCGAACAGCTCAAGGCTTACGATTTTCAGGGTCGGTTGATTGCCGAGCAGGATGCGTTGGGCGCGGTCACCGAGTACCGCTATGACGATGCCGGACGCCTGATTGCGCTGATTCCACCGGAAGATGCGCCCACGTCCTACGAGTATCGCAACGGTTTCCTGCACACCCGTTCGCGTGGGGACTCGGTGTGGACCTACCGGCGCAACGCTCAGGGCGATGTGACTGAAGCGGTTGATCCTGACGGGCATGTCACGCATTACCACTACGACCCGCAGGGTCGGTTGCTGTCGATCCGTTATCCGGACACCAGCCGCCATGTGCTGGTGTGGAACGACCTAGGGCAGTTGGTCGAGGAAACCCTGCCCGATGGCGGCGTACGCCAGTTTTCCTACGACGCTTTGGGGCGGCGGATTACCACCCGCGACGAACACGGCGCGCTTACTCGGCAGACTTGGGACGCCGTCGGCCGACTGATCCAGACGATCTCGCCTACCGGCGCCAGCCGCGCCTACAGCTACAGCCCCTACAACCAGATCACCGCCGAGCGCGATGAACTCGGGCGCATCACCCGTTACGAGTACGACGACGATCTGCACCTGGTCAGCCGCCGGATCAATCCGGACGGCACGCAGGTGCAATACCGCTACGACCATGCGCAGCTGCTGCTCACACAGATCGAGAACGAGTCCGGTGAAAAGTATCTTCTGGACTACACGCCGACCGGATTGATCCGACAGGAAACCGGCTTCGACGGACGGCGCACCGCTTACGCCTACGACCGCAACGGCCATCTGCTGGAAAAGACCGAGTTCGGTGATGATGGCTCGACGCTGGTCACGGCTTACGAGCGTGATGCGGCTGGACGTCTGCTGGTCAAGACCCTGCCGGACGGGGTCAAGGTTGAATACCGCTACGACCGCCTCGGCCGACTCAGCGGCGTCGACGATGGCCAAAAGCACCCGCTGGAATTTGCCTACGACACTCAGGATCGGCTGATCAGCGAACACCAGGGCTGGGGCACCCTGCGTTACGCCTACGACAGTTGCGGCCAGCTCAAACGCCTGCGCCTGCCCGACAACAGCAAACTCGACTACCTGTACGCCAAGGGTGGCGCGCTGACTGCGATCAACCTCAACGGCGCGCAGCTCACTCGCCACGTCTATCAGTCCGGTCGTGAACAACAACGCCAGCAAGGCCTGCTGCTCAGCGAATATACCTACGACGAACAGGGCCGTTTGCAGGCGCACGCCGTAGGCCATCAACGCAGTTCAGTGTATCGCCGCGATTATGCCTACAGCGCCAACGGCAATCTGGAGCAGATCGCCGACACCCGCCACGGCCAGCGCAACTACCAGTACGACGCCCTCGACCGGCTGATCCGCGTGTGCCACACCCGCGACCATCTCCCCGAAAGCTACGCTCACGACCCGGCCGGCAACCTGCTGATGCAGGACCGTCCGGGACCGAGCAGCGTCAAGGGCAACCGCCTGCTGGCCCAAGGCGACCGCCACTACGACTACGACGCCTTCGGCAACCTGATCCGCGAACGCCGTGGCCTCGCGCAACAACTGATCACCGAATACCGCTACGACAGCCAGCACCGCCTGATCGGCCTGACCCGCCCCGACGGAACAACCGCCAGTTATCGCTACGACGCCTTCGGCCGGCGCATCAGCAAAACCGTCGACGGCCAGACCACCGAATTCTTCTGGCAAGGCGACCACCTCGTCGCCGAAAGCAGCAAAGAACAACACCGCAGCTTCATCTACGAACCCGGCACCTTCCGCCCACTCGCCATGCTCGACGGCAAAGGCCCAAAACGCGCCTGCCCGTTCTACTACCAACTAGACCACCTCGGCACCCCGCAGGAACTCACCGACTACAGCGGTGACATCGCCTGGTCGGCGCAGTACGCCGCGTACGGCAAAACCACCTCGGTGGAACTGGCCGGCGAAGACTACCTCGACCAGCCGCTGCGTTTTCAGGGGCAGTACTTCGATGCGGAAAGTGGGCTGCATTACAACCGCCATCGATATTACGATCCAGACGTTGGACGCTATCTGACGCCGGATCCGGTGAAGTTGGCGGGTGGGCTGAATCAGTACCAGTACGTGCCGAATCCGACGGGGTGGGTGGATCCGTTGGGGTTGAGCTCCAACTGCCCGCCGCCGAATAGGCCGGGTTGTACGGTGCCGGGTGATGTAGGTGGTTCGGTTATCGACGAAGGTGAGCCAGCGCTGCCAAAGATAACGGCGCAGGAGCGAAGGGCGAGGATTGATGAGTTAGCGGAGGCGAATGCGAAGCGACGGGTAACTGAATATGAAGATCTTTATGGCATGCACACCGTAAAAAAACATAGTTCTGAAATCTCAGATCAAGCGCTTAAACAGCGAGCTATCGATGGTGCTGATCCTCACACTGGCGTCGCTCCAATACCGCCAAGAGGAAATCCAAGCTCACAGTTTCATAACTGGCGAATGCATTTGGGTGCATTAAACAAGGCGATGACAAGAGATAAAAACGGCTTAATAAGACATACGGGAAAAGATCAGAAGGACGCCCCCATAGTTAGATTCGAATTGCCTGGGGCTGGGCGGGGGTATAAACCGAATAGAACCGATCCGCAACACCCAATTTTGAATGAGAACATGAACTGGTTTGAAGTTAAATTTGACAAGATAAACACTCAAGAACCATTTACAGGATTCCCGTCGGAGAAAAGATGATGTTGAAAGATCCGTATATGAATGAGCGCTTCGAACCAAGATTCACTTGGTTTATTGGTGTTTTTGATGTTTATGACAGAGAGGAAACACGTGGCCTCGAACTCGGTGTATATAATCCGAATATCCCTAACCATAGAGAAATTCTCATTCGGAAGTATTGCCTAAATCTGCCATACCTTTCATATAGGCATAAGCTGGTTCTAGTTGAAGCCTTAGAAATAGCGTTAGATGATTCAAATTATGATTTTAGTGGTTTATTTCACATTGATGAATGCGAAACATCCAGCTGGCCTAGGGAGGAATGGTATTCGTTAAATAGTCCGCGTTGTTTTTTTAAAGAAATCTACCGCTTGGCAAAAGAGGACTGGAGGGAAGACCTTGAACTCGCTGCGGGTGAAGATAGATCTACATGGTGAGTGCAGCTGTTTCTAAATAAGACATATAAGTAAATGATATTGTTGATTTTATTGCTGAGATAGAGTGAAGGTGAGCAGTTAGTTGCATCAACGTACCCTTCGTGAGCGTTCCTGCTCCCGCGGGCGGGCGGGCTGGGGATTCAGCGTTGACCCATTAACTGTGGAAGATGGGTGGCGGGCGTGGTGAGGCTCTCAATGACATGCACGCTATACCCCGGAACATTCTTCGCATGATGCTTCGCCTGCGAAGCCATTTCCGCCAACAAACTCGCATCCAGTTCCGCGCAAGCCTCGGGATGCAAATGCACCACGCCAATCGACAGCGAAAGCAACGGAAATTCCTGCCGCACCCCCTGACGATTCGGCGCAACAAAGCACCCAGCCTCAAGATGTTCAGGCCGGTAAAACCGTCGGCATTGGCTTTGAAAGTCGTCGAGTAGTTGGTTGAGGCGTTTTCGCCAATCCTCCGGGCCGAGGACAAGCAGGAAGTCATCGCCGCCGATGTGCCCAACAAAATCGCGAGAGGGGTCGACGCGTTCGTTCAAACATTGCGCCAAGCACAACAACACCTCATCCCCACGCCCATAACCATAAATATCGTTAAAGGGTTTGAAGCTATCAATATCCACGTAACAGATAATCGACTCGCGCCCCTGTTGTAGCAACCGCGTCAGGCATTGCTGAATCGGCACGTTACCCGGCAGCAGTGTCAGTGGATTGGCATACCGCGCCTGTTGGATTTTCAGTTCGGTGATCAGTTTGAGCACGTCGATCACCCGTCCGAGGCCGAGATAACCCCCGTTGAGGGTGATGATGAAGTCTTCTTCGATGCGTTGCCGGGCGCGGCTGGTGATCAGGCGGCTGACTTGTTGCAGCGACTGGCTCATTTCTACGGCGAGGAAGTCGTCGTTCATCAGGCGGCTGATCGGTTTGCGCGCGAACAGGTCGGTGGCAAACGGCTTGAGCAGTACATCCGAAAGTGAATGGCGATGGACGATGCCGCACGGTTGGCCTTGTTCGTCGAGCACTCCCAGCGAGTTGAGGTTGGCCTGGCGGCGGAAGGCTTCGAGGACGGTGGCGGTCGGGGTGTCGCGGCCGACGGCGGGTTGTTCGTTGAGCAGGGCGCTGAGGTCGCTGCCTTCGTCGGTGAGAGCAACGCTAGTGCTTTCATGTTTGGGCATCAGGGCACGGGCATCGCGCGGTGGGTGTTCCTGGGGGCGGCCGAGCAGGTAGCCTTGCACCAGGTCGACACCCATTTCGGTCAGCACGGCGAGTTCTTCTGGCAGCTCGATGCCTTCCGCGATGACTTGCGCCCGTGAGGCTTTGGCGATCTGCAGGATCGAGCCGACGAATTCGCGTTTGAGCGCATCCTGATGGATGCCGTCGATGAAGTGCCGGTCGATCTTCACGTAATCCGGGCGCAGTTCCGACCATAGGCGCAGGCTGGAATATCCGGCGCCGAGATCATCCAGCGCGATGGAGAAACCCATAGCCCGATAGTGATGCAGCGCAGTTTGCAGCAACTGGAAATCGTCGGTTGGCGTTTGCTCGGTCAACTCGATTACCACCTGACTCGGCGGAATGCCAAAGTCCTGCAGCAGTTGCAGCGTGCGCCCTGGCTGATGCGCGGCTTCGAGCAAGGATTCGGGGGAGACGTTGAGAAACAGCTTGCCCGGCAGTTGCTGTTCGTTGAAGCGTCGGCAAGCGCTCTGGCGGCAGGCAATTTCCAGTTCACTGAGGCGCCCGGCCTGACGAGCCACGGCGAACAGTGCGATAGGCGAGTGCAGCGGACTGTTGGAAGGGCCGCGCGTCAGCGCTTCGTAACCAAGAATGCGTCGCTCGGAGAGGCAGATGATCGGCTGAAACAGACTGTGCAAGCCGCTTTGAGTCAGGATCGAGCTCAAGGCACTCAGTTGTTCAGTCGTGGTCATGGCAATCTCTGGCGATAAAAAAAGGACTGGGAGCGCTCTTGTGCAGAGTTGCTCCCAGTCCCTTATTGCACGACAGATTGATGACTGTTTGATGACGATCCGTGGTTCGCCAGCACTAAATTGCCATCACCTTACTTCTTGGCCACCTGATTGCTCAGTTTCAGGTAATCCAGCAGAACGCGGCCAGTCTCGCTCAGGTAGGCATCGTCTTCTGGTTTGACCTTGTCCTGCTCGGCTGCCGCCAAGGCATCCTCGTCTTCTTTCTTCAGCTCTTTGAGCGGTTCTTCGCCTTTGGCCTTGCGACGGAGGTTCTCCATCGTCAGTTGTTTGGCGTCGATGTCGGCGTGCTGGGCACGACGGTCGGCTTCATTGAGGCTGACGGTTTTTTCTTCCATCAGTTTCTGGGCCAAGGCCAGCTTGTCGCGGATGAACACAAACTCCGCGTCTTTGCCCGAACGCACATCGTGTTCGGACTTGAGCTGCGCGATGTACGGTTTGAACGGGTCAACCGCAGGCTTGATTGCCGCTTTGATGGTGTCCCACGGCATGGCTTCAGGCAGTGCGCTTTCACCGATTTCCTTGGTGTCGATGATCGACGGGTAATCGATGTCCGGCAGTACACCCTGATGCTGGGTGCTCTGACCGGAAACCCGGTAGAACTTGGCCAGAGTCAGTTTCAGCTCGCCATGGTTCAGCGGCTGAATGGTCTGCACGGTGCCTTTACCAAAGGTCTGGCCACCGATGATCAGCGCGCGGTGGTAGTCCTGCATGGCGCCGGCAAAAATCTCCGAAGCCGAAGCGGACAGACGGTTGACCAGCAACGCCATCGGGCCTTTGTAGAACGCGCCCGGGTTTTCATCTTCGAGCACATCGACGCGACCGTCGGCATTGCGCACGAGCACTGTCGGGCCTTTGTCGATGAACAGACTGGTCAGCTCGGTGGCTTCCTGCAGGGAACCGCCGCCGTTGTTGCGCAGGTCAATGACCACGCCGTCGACTTTCTCTTTCTGCAGCTCGGTCAGTAGTTTCTTGACGTCACGCGTGGTGCTCTTGTAGTCCGGATCGCCTGCACGGAATGCCTTGAAGTCGAGGTAGAAGGCTGGAATTTCGATCACACCGAGTTTGTAGTCCTTGCCGTCCTGTTTCAGGTTCAGCACGGATTTCTTCACGGCCTGGTCTTCAAGCTTCACCGCTTCGCGAGTGATCGGCACGATCTTGGTGGTCTGGTCGTTCGGCGCATTGCTCGCCGGGATGACTTCCAGACGCACAATGGTGCCTTTCGGGCCACGGATCAGCTTGACCACTTCGTCCAGACGCCAGCCGACCACGTCGACCATCTCTTTGTTGCCTTGGGCAACGCCGATGATCTTGTCTGCCGGGGCAACCTGCTTGGTCTTGTCGGCCGGGCCTGCCGGTACCAGACGCACGACTTTCACTTGATCGTTGTCGCTCTGCAACACGGCGCCGATGCCCTCAAGGGACAGGCTCATGTTGATGTCGAAGTTTTCCGCGTTATCCGGCGACAGATAGTTGGTGTGCGGATCGTAGGACATGGCGAAGGTGTTGATGTACGCCTGGAAGATGTCTTCCGGACGGGTCTGATCCAGACGCGACAACTGATTCTTGTAGCGCTTGGTCAGGGTTTCCTGGATCTGCTTCGGCTCTTTGCCGGCGATCTTCATCCGCAGTACTTCGTCCTTGACGCGTTTGCGCCACAGGTCGTCGAGATCAGCGGTGGATTTGAGCCAAGGGGCATCCTTGCGATCGATCAGCAAGGTCTCCTTGGTGGTGAAGTCCATCTTGTCGACGCCTTTGTTCAGCTCGGCAAGGGCGAAGTCCAGACGCGCTTTGACGCGGTCCAGGTAGCGCTTGTAGATGGTGAACCCGGCGTTGAGGTCGCCGCTTTTGAGGAAGTCGTCGAACTGAGTCTTCCACTTGTCGAATTCGGCGATGTCGCTGGCCATGAAGTAGCTGCGCGACGGGTCCAGCAGCTTGATGTAGCTGTCGTAGATGATCACCGAGCGCGCATCGTCGAGCGGCGGCTTGCTGTAGTGGTGACGCTTGAGCAACTCGACGACATTCAGACTGGCGATCACTTCATCGCGATCAGGCTGCAATTTGTCCCAGCTGTTGGCTGCGAATGTATTGCCCGACATCGGCAACAGGCCGATACCGAGAATAAGAGCGAGGGCGGTGCTTGGGAGCAAATGCTTCATGCTGATTCGACGCGGGGACAATTGATAACGCATATTAGGCCGTCTTTGAAGTCGCCGGTACCTCCACGCTCTGCACGAAAACAAGTGTTCAGCTTTCGTTCAGACCCCGGGGCCGGTCGCATAATGCAAAAAGCCCGACGCTACAGCTACGGGCTCAGTCCAGACTCACTATGGAGGCACTGTGAAGGCATTGCAAGGCGTTGAAGGTCAAGTGACATGGGATGAAGAGCCGAGTCCTACGTGCGATGTAGGACAAGTTCGCATTCGGGTGGCGGCAGCCGGCCTCAATCGCGCCGATTTATTACAGAAGGCCGGGCTTTATCCGCCTCCGCCTGGGGCCAGCAAGGTGCTCGGTCTTGAGTGTTCAGGGGTAATCATCGAGGTCGGAGCAGGGTCCTCCTGGCAGGTAGGCGATCGGGTTTGCGCCTTGCTGGCCGGGGGCGGCATGGCCGAAGAAGTGGTCGTCGACGGACGGCACGTGCTGCCGGTCCCTGATGGCGTTTCGTTGATCGAAGCTGCCGCGTTGCCCGAGGTGTACGCAACTGTCTGGCTGAATGTGTTTCAACTCGCTGCGCTCAAACCGGGTGAGAAGGTTCTCTTGCATGCCGGAGCCAGTGGAATCGGTTCAGCCGCCATTCAGTTGTGCAAGGCGTTCGGCAACCCGTGCTGGGTCAGTGTCGGTTCGACTGAGCGTTTGGCTTACTGCGAAACGCTGGGCGCGCAGGGCGGAGTGCTGCGTACTGACGATCTGGAAAGCCTGCGGGATTTGGGGCCGTTCAACGTGATTCTGGATCCGGTCGGCGGCAACTATTCGGCGCTTAACCTCAAGCTGCTGGCGCAGGATGGCCGTTGGGTGTTGATCGGTTTGATGGGTGGTCGCGAGGCCAAGCTGGATCTGGCGCAAGTATTGGCCAAGCGCGTGCAGTTGCTCGGTTCGACGTTGCGCAGTCGTGACGATCAGTTCAAGGCGGATCTGCTCAGTGATCTCGGCCAGCATGTGTGGCCGTTGTTTGCCGAAGGGCGCTTGAAGCCACAATTGGCCAAGGCGTTCCCGGTCAAGGATGCCGAGGCGGCGTTTGCCGAGTTGGCGAGCAATAAGGTGGCGGGCAAGTTGGTGTTGGTGATTGACGACAGCCTGAGCTAACAAACAAAAGCCTGTGGGAGACTGCTCCCACAGGCTTTTTGCTTACTTCCAGAGATGGATCGGCCAGCCGGATTGTTCGGCGTGCTCGCGCAGCACCGGATCCGGATTGACCACATGCGGGAAATCCACCTTCAGCAGCAGCGGCAAGTCGTTGCGTGAGTCGGAATAAAAACTCGCGCCCTCCAGATTCTCTTCCTCGGCGTCCAGCCATTCCAGCAATCGGGTGATCTTGCCTTCGCGATAGGTCAGCGTGCCGACGGTGTGGCCGCTGTACACGCCGTGCGCGACTTCCAGTTCGATCCCCAGCACTTCATCAATGCCCAGTCGTTCGGCAATCGGTTTGATCAAGTGCGTGCCCGACGCCGAGATCACCAGAATCCGGTCGCCGGCCTTGCGGTGGGCGGCGATGGTTTTGGTCGCGTCGCTGTAGATGATCGGTTCGATGAAGTCTTCCACCCACGGCCCTACCAAGTGTGCGACTTCTTCCGGCGTACGCCCGATCAGTGGCTCAAGGCTGAACTCCATGAAGTCTTCCATGCGCAATTGCCCTTTGCTGTAGGCGTCCATCAGCTCGTTGTTCCTACGCATGAACGATTCCGGATCGACCCAGCCCAGCCGCCCCATCTGTTCACTCCAGAGGGTGGCGCAGTCGCCATGGATCAAGGTTTCGTCCAGATCAAAAATTGCCAGCGCCATCAGTGCAGTTCCCTCTTGAATATCAGCAAAGTCATCAGGCTACCTCACACAGGGCCGAAGGATCGATGGAAAGTGCCAGACGCTGACCGTCGGGGTGCAGATCTGCCGCCGAGCGGTTGAGCACATCCACCACCAGTTCCACGCCGCGCGCCTCGACCCGATAACGAATCACGTTGCCCAACAGGCTGTGGCTGCGGATCTGTGCATCGAGTTCGCCGTTCAGGCTCAGCTCGATGGCTTCCGGGCGAATCGCGATGCGATGGCTGATCGGCCGCTGCAACAGCTTCGACGCACTGTCGGCGTCCAGCAGGTTGTAGTTGCCGATGAATCCGGCGGCGAATGCGTCCACCGGCGCGGTGTAAAGGGTTTCGGCGTCGCCGCTCTGTACGATCTTTCCCTGATTCATCAGGAAAATCCGGTCAGACATGGTCAGCGCTTCTTCCTGATCGTGTGTGACGAAAATCGTCGTCAGGCCGAGTTCGCGCTGAATCTGACGGATCTGTTCACGCAGGTGTTTGCGAATCCGCGCATCGAGGGCCGACAGCGGTTCATCCAGCAGCAACAAGCGCGGACGGGTTACCAGCGAGCGGGCGAGGGCGACGCGTTGGCATTGACCGCCGGACAATTGATGCGGATAGCGGCTGGCGAAATCGTTGAGTTCAACCAGTTTCAACACCTCGGCGACACGCTTGTGGCTGTCGTCGGCGTTGACTTTCTGCATGCGCAAACCGAAGGCGACGTTCTGCTCGACGGTCATATTGGGGAACAGCGCGTAACTTTGAAACACCATGCCGATCCCGCGTTTCTGTGGGGTCAGCGGAACGATGTCAACGCCGTCGAGCAGGATTTTGCCGCCATCCACTGGCGTCAGCCCGGCGATGCAACGCAACAGGGTGGATTTACCGCAACCCGAGGGGCCGAGCAGGGTGACGAACTCACCTTTGTGGATCTCGCAGTTGATGTCGCTGAACACCGTGGTGCCAGCGTAGTTTTTCTGAAGGTGGTGGACGCTGACATAGCTCATTCGCTTTTGTCCTTGTTCAAGATGTTGGCGACCCAGGTCAGGACCAGCACGAAGAAGAAATAGGAAATCACCAGCGCACTGGTGAAGTGGCCGCTGCTGTTGCGCATGTTGTTGAGGTAGACCTGCAAGGTCTCGTAGCGGGTGCCGACCAGAATGTTGGCGAACACGAACTCACCGAACAGGAACGAAAACGACAGCAGCAACGCGACCATCAAGCCTTTGCGCAGATTTGGCAGCACCACCAGATATGCCGCTTGAAAGGTGCTGGCGCCGAGCAGTTGGGCGGCGTCCATCAGGTCACGCAGGTTGATGGCTTGCAGGTTGTTGGTGATCGCCCGGTACATGAATGGCAGCGCCACGGTGAAGTAGCAACCGATCAGAATCCACGGCGTGCCGACCATCGCCATCGGCCCCGAGCCATAGAGCTGCAACAGCCCGACTGACGACACCACCGGCGGCACCGCGAACGGCAACAGGATCAGGATGTTCATCAACGCATCAAGTTTCGGGAAGTGGTAATGCACCACAAACAGCAGTGGCAGAATCAGCACCACCGACAGGATCAGCGCACCGACGCACACCAGCAACGACTGGCCAAAGGCGTGCAGAAAACGTGGATCGCTCCACAACTGGATGTACCACTTGAAGGTGAAGCCGCTGGGCAGAATGGTCGCCGACCAACTGCTGGCGATCGAGTAAATCAGCGTACCGACCAGCGGCAACAGCAGGATGGCGAACAGTAGGTAGACCACGACGCGGTGGTAGACGCCGGCCGGGCCGGATTCAGCGCGAGACATGGTAGCTCCTCTTCAACAGCAGTTGATGCACGACGGTGACCACGGTCATCAGCGCCACCAGCACCACGGCCAGCGCACTGGCCATGTTCGGATCGAGGGAAATATCCCCGGAAACCATTGCCGCAATCCGGATCGGCAGCACGTTGAAATTGCCGGTGGTCAGCGCGTACACCGTGGCGTAGGCGCCGAGGGCGTTGGCAAGCAGGATCACGAAAGTACCGAGCAGTGCTGGGGTCAGCACCGGCAAACCGATATGCCGCCAGAACTGCCAGCCATTGGCGCCGAGCAGAGCGGCGGATTCGCGCCAGTCTTCACGCAATGCATCGAACGCCGGATAGAGCAGCAACACGCCGAGCGGAATCTGGAAGTAGGTGTAGAGAATGATCAGCCCGGTTTTCGAGTACAGATTGAAGTCCTGAATGAACCCCGCCTGCTTGAGCATGATGGTGAAGCTGCCGTTGAAACCGAGCAGGATGATGAACGCAAAGGCCAACGGCACGCCGGCGAAGTTGCTGGTCATGTTGGCGAAAGCGTTGACGAAGTTGCGCAGTCTCGAGTCGACCCGGCGCAAGGAATACGCACCAAGCACCGCGATGAGAATGCCGAATACGCTCGACCAGAAACTGATTTCGAGGCTGTACTGGATCGCCTGCAGATAGAACTTCGAATTGAAGATCTTGCTGAAATTGGCCACGCCCCAACCGAATTCTTCCGATTGCAGGCTGTTGATCATCACCCACACCAGCGGGGCGATTTCGAACACGATGAAGAACAGTGCGAAGGGCACCAGGCACAGGGCGGCGAGCCATTTACCGCGAATCATCGAGTTCACTTGAGCAGCTCCCGGCACACAGGTTTGTCATGAGCTACGCCGAGCAGTTCGCAGATCGTGCCGCAGATGTCGGTCTGCTTCGGGGCTGCATCCGGATTCAGGCTGAAGGCATCGCCGAATACGAACAGCGGCACCTGACGTTCTTCCGGCAGCAGGCCGTTGTGCGAGCGGTCGTTGTTCATGCCGTGATCGGCGGTTACCAGCACCTGATAACCGCTGTCGAGCCAGCCTTGCAGGTAGTCCGCAAGGATGATGTCAGCGCTGCGAGCGCTGTTGCGGTACTGCGAGGAATCGAGGCCGTGCTTGTGCCCGGCGTCGTCGATGTTCATCGGGTGGATCAGCAGGAAATTCGGCGCATGGCACAGACGCAGGCTTTCGGCATCGGCGAACAGGTGCGAATCCGGGTAGTGATCGTTCCAGTAGAAATGACCGTGTTGAATCGGCAGTGACGGGTCATCGGTATGACGATCCCGAGCGACCACGAACGGCGAACGGTTGTACAGCTCGCTGACCCAGTGATAGGCAGCAGCGGCGGTTTTCAGTCCGGCATCCGTGGCGTAGTGATAGATGCTGCGCTGGTTGGACAGGCGCGAGACGTTGTTGTGGACGATGCCGCTGTCGATGGGCGGCACGCCGGTGAGGATGCATTCGTAAAGCGGTCGGGACAGCGCCGGCAGTTCGCACTCCAGTTGGTAGAGCGCTGCGCGTCCTGCGCCGACATAAGCCTGCAGATGCCCCATGGCGTGACGCGCGACCTCGTAGTTGAGGCCATCGAGCACGACCAGGATGACGTTGTGCTTCATAGGGGCGAAAACTCCGCGAAACAATAAACCGGAAAACTCGAAATCGACACGGACCCTGTGGGAGCTGGCTTGCCAGCGAAGGCGGTATGTCATTCAACGCATGTGTTGAATGTGAAATCGCCATCGCGGGCAAGCCCGCTCCCACAGGGTTTTGTGTCAGACCCAATGTGGATCTACAGGATTACTTCATCTCTACGATGACTTCTTCGTTCCACTTCTGCGGCAGAGCCTTGGAAGTTTTTTCCCACGCATCGGCGTCTTTGATCGGCGTGACCTTTTTGTACTGCTCGTTCGGCAGCAGCTTGGCTTTCACGTCTTCCGGCAATTGCAGGTGCTCGGCGCGGATCGGACGCGCGTTGCCGCGAGCGAGGTTGGTCTGGCCGGCGTCGCTGAAGATGTATTCGCGGGTCAGCTTGGCGGCGTTCGGGTTCTTGGCGTATTTGTTGATGATGGTGGTGTAGCCGGAAATCACCGAACCGTCGGACGGGATCAGCACTACGTAATCATCCGGGTTAGCCATCTTGGCCTTGTAGCTCAAGCCGTTGAAGTCCCAGACCACACCGACTTCGATCTCGCCTTTTTCCATGGTGGCGATGGTCGGGTTGGCCATCGACAGGCGACCCTGCTTGGCGATGTCAGCGAACAACAGCAGGGCAGGCTGGATGTTTTTCTCATCGCCACCGTTGGCCAATGCTGCGGCCAGAACGCCGTTGGCAGCTTGCGCGGCAGTGCTCACGTCACCGATGGAAACCTTGTATTTGCCGCCCTTGAGGTCAGCCCATTTGGTCGGTACTTCGGAACCGTGCAGCAGCTTCTTGTTGACGATGAATGCGATGGTGCCGGTGTAGGCGAGTGCCCAGTTGCCGTCGGTGTCCTTGGCCCAGGCTGGAATCTGCTCCCAGGTGCTTGGTTTGTACGGCTGCACCACGCCTTGCTTGACCGCGATCGGGCCGAATGCCGCGCCAACGTCGCCGATGTCGGCGGAGGCGTTGTCTTTTTCGGCGGCGAACTTGGCAATTTCCTGCGCCGAACTCATGTCAGTGTCGATGTGTTTCAGACCGTATTTCTTGGCCAGGTCTTCCCAGGTGCCTTTCCAGTTGGCCCAGTCATCGGGCATGCCGACGCTGTTGACGGCGCCTTCCGCTTTCGCAGCGGCTTCGAGGGTCTTGAGATCGGTGTCGGCCGCCATGGCGGCGGTGCACATTGCGATGGTCGAGCCTAACAGTGATGCCAGGAAAAGCTGTTTCATTCCGAAGCTCCTTGGGTCGTGTTCAACGCTGCGATTGCGGTTGTTGGTCTAGGTCAGCAATACCTGAGCCAATCTAAGGTGGCCGGATGACAATTTGATGTCGGTCATCGTCAGGCGAGTCTGTTATTTGCCCGCAATTGGCGGGTGCCCGGTAAGCGTAGACCATGCTCGAAGCCCCGGCGGACAAGGGACTTGGCCGATGTATTGCAAGTCATGAAGACGACCGTTGGGTAGTTTTGTCATCTCTCGGTCATCTGCACTGCCTAGGCTTGCAACACAATTCGAACGGCTTGACCGCCGTTGTGTTTTGCCCCGAAACAGTGCTGGTCTAGTCCAGATAGGTAACGTTGATGCGCGATGAGGCAACCAAAGCGGTGACAGCCATTGGCCAGATTCTCCAGGAGCAACTGGACCACGGTTTGTTGGCGGCGGGCAGCAAGTTGCCGGCCGAGCGCAAGCTCAGCGAGTTGTTTGGCACGACGCGGATTACTGTGCGCGAGGCGTTGTTGCAGCTCGAGGCGCAGGGCCAGATTTATCGCGAGGAGCGCCGCGGCTGGTTTGTCTCGCCGCCGCGTCTGGCTTACAACTTGATGCAGCGCAGCCACTTTCACGCGATGGTCAGTGCGCAGGGGCGGGTGCCTTTGACCGAGGTGATTTCGGCGCGGCTGCTACCGGCATCGGCGGCGGTGTGTGCGTGGTTGCAACTGCCTGCGTTGTCGAGCGTGATTCAGATTTGCCGGTCGCGGCGGATTGATGGGCGGCTGGTGTTGTATGTGGAGCATTATTTGAATCCGCAGTTTTTTCCGGGGATTCTGCAGTTTGATTTGAATCAGTCGATTACCGAGCTTTATGCGCGGCATTACGATTTGCACTATGGGCGGGTGCGTTTCGAGATTGTGCCGACGGCGTTGTCGGTGGATGCGGCGGCGGCTTTACGGGTTTCGGTGGGGAGTCCGGGGTTGCGGATCGCTCGGGTTAATTATGATCAGCATGAGCGGCTTATTGACTGTGATCTGGAGTTTTGGCGGCATGATGCGATTCATGTGGGCGTCGATGTCGTGTGATTGTTTTGGGTGAATATCCGTTGCTGCGGTGATGGCTGTTTATGGTTTCGCCCTTACGGCGAGGCACTTTTTCCAGACGCCGAAAAAGTACCCAAAAAGGCTTTACCCTGGCGTTCGGCCCGCTCGCTGGGGCTCGGGGTTCCTTCCTTCCGGGATGCATCCGGGGGCATCGCCTCCGGTTTGCTGCGCTGCACCTCCTCTCGATGTGTTCGACTTCGTCGAACGGCGCTGCGCGCCCACCCCCGGATGCATCCCTCCACTCAGCCTGCCGATGGGCGCTTGAGATCAAGATCAAGAGCTGCTGCCGAGCTAACGCTCATCCTGTTGAGTGGTTAAAAGCGGGCAGGGGCAGGGTTATTCTTTTGGTTGGCCTCCGCCTGCGGTTATTACTTGGACGCTCATTCGCGGTGTCGCTAAATCCAGGCCTGCTTCATCGAGGTGGCGTTTTAGCGATAGGTTGAATGCTCTTGAAACTTCCCACTGTTTGATTGGCGCTGTCTTGAATCTTGCACGCAGGATTGCGCTGCCGGATTCGAAACTTTCCACACCCTGTATCTCCAGTGGTGACCAGATGTTGCGTCGCTGTAGCGGGTCGGTGCGCATTTTCTGTCCGACGTCGCGCATCAGTTTGATGGCGTCGTCGATTTCCATGTTGTAGGGCACGGCCACGCGGAAGATCGCGTAGCCGAATTCGCGTGAGTAGTTTTTGATGCTTTTGATTTCGCTGAACGGGATGGTGTGGACGATGCCGTCGATGTCGCGCAGGCGGACGGTGCGGATGGTCAGGCCTTCGACGGTGCCGAGGTGGCCGCCGACGTCGACGTAGTCGTCGATGGCTAACGAATCTTCGATGATGATGAACAGGCCGGTGATCAGGTCGGCGACCAGTGATTGGGCGCCGAAGCCGATGGCCAGGCCGATGACGCCTGCACCGGCCAGCAGTGGGGTGACGTTCATGCCCATGTTTGCCAGGGCGACGATCAGCGCGATGATGAAGATCGCCACGAACAGTACGTTGCGGATCAGCGGCATCATCGTTTGTGCGCGGGCGTTGGCCAGGCCTTTGCGGGAGCGGGTGAGGGCGTGGTGTACGGCGGTGTCGCTGAGGATCCAGATCAGCCAGGCGAAGATCAATGTGCCGATCAGGCCGAACAGTTTGACGCTGACGTCATGTCCTTCGCCCTCGGTGAAGCCGATCAGCGACATGCCCCAGACCCGCAGGCCGAGTTCGATGAACGCCAGCCACACCAGCAGATGCGCCAGGGTGTAGAAGAAGCTTTTCAGGCGTTCGGAGTAGAGCGCGTGGCGTTTGACGCCGCGTTGCGGTTTGAGTGAATGGCGGCGCACGAGACCGTTGATCACCATGCACAGCACCAGCAAAACCGTGCAGATCAGCGACTGGCGCAGGGCGGTGCTGGTGTCGCCGGCGGAGACGAAGGTGGCGAACAGTGAGATGCCGACCAGCACCAATGCCGGGATGTACCAGAAGGTGCCGAGGATATCGATGGTGTCGCTGAGGGCGCGGCGCGTCAGGCGCCGCGACAGTGGCTGGTTGCGGATCAGGTGCGCGATCGGGCGGCGGAAGCGCAGGATGAACAGCCCGGTCGACAGTGCTGCGAGAACGTTGGCGACCGTCGCGGCGGTGTGCGCCAGATGCACGCCGAGCCCTTCTACCAGGCGCGGGTCGCTGAGGGCTTCACCGAAGGCGGCGAAGCTGCCGATCAGCCACAACGGGCGAAACGCCTGGTGGCGCAGGATGTACAGCGCCTTGTGGCGGTGCGGGCCGTCGAGGACGGAGAAGGCGATCACGCAGATTGCCGAGAAGCATGTGCCGACCACCAAGGCATACGCCAGGACCATCGCCAGGCTTTTGCCCAAGGACGAAGGCAGCGCGTAGCTCATGTACACGGTGATGACCAACGCGATCAGCCACGGCCCGAGTTTGCGCAGGGCGAAGCGCAGCATGTCGAGGGCTTTGGGGTGTTGCGGCAGTTCTTCGGTCAGGCCGAAGCGCATGCGTACGCGGTGCCCGAGCCAGATCAGCGCGGCGGCGAGCAGGCTCCAGACTGCGAGAATCACCGCGAAGGCGAAGATGATCGGCAGCCATTCGCTGGCCGGCAGCATTAGGCTTTTGAATTCGGCTTTCGCCAGATCGAACTCGGCTGACCAGCGATTGAGCGGGCTGTCGGCGCCGGAAAACTGCTTTTCGAAACTCGCGAGGGTGCCGCCGATCAGGCCCAGTACGCCTTCTTCCGGGGTGGCCTGGGCTTTTTTGGTCGTGTCACGGAGTTTTTTCAGATCGGTGAGCAGCTTGGCGCGTTGCTGGTCGTTTTCCAGCGACTTGATAACTTCATCGAGTGACTGGCCGAGTGGCACCTGCGCTTCCGGTTGCGCCTTGCTGGAGCTGCCGAGAATACCCGGCAGGCCGACCGCGTGGGCGGGCGCCAGTGGCAGCAGCGTCATCAGGCAGATAAGAAATACAGAGGGCAGAGCAAACAGACGAGCGAACACTAGGCGGTCAACCTCGCAAGGGGCGGATCGGGCGAGTGTACGAGGCTGTCCGGGTCATTGCGAGCCGCGGCGGGTTATTCGTTCAGTTTGGCGAGGATCTTGTAGACCACGGTGGCAAGGATCAGCAGCATGCCGATCCACATGGCGAACACGCCGGCGTTTTTGTCGCGGAAGTTGAAACCGACCGCCAGCAGAATCATTCCGCACAGAATCGGAATCAGCATGGCGTGGAAGGAAGACATCGAGATCATTGGCGACAGCCTTGTCGAAAGGGATGATTTAAGTCTAGGTGGAATTTCAGAGTGCGGTGCTGATGTGTATCAGAAATGAGCCGGTTTGAAGATCAAAAGATCGCAGCGTGCCGCAGCTCCTACATTGAAATGTGATCCCTGTAGGAGCTGCGGCACGCTGCGAGCTTTTAACGGGTTACGGCAATTCGCGGCAAGCGTAGAACGCGCTCAGCACTTTGACCAGATGTGCCAGGTCATGGCTGCCGCACAGTTCGCGGATCGAGTGCATGGCGAAGGTCGGCAGGCCGATATCCACGGTGCGCACGCCCAAGTGGCTGGCGGTGATCGGGCCGATGGTCGAGCCGCAGCCCATGTCGCTGCGCACCACGAAGCTTTGCACCGGTACTTCTTCGGCCATGCACAGATGGCGGAAGAAACCGGCGGTTTCGCTGTTGGTGGCGTAGCGCTGGTTGCTGTTGACCTTGATCACCGGGCCGGCGTTGAGTTTCGGGCCATGGTTGGCGTCGTGCTTTTCCGCGTAGTTCGGATGCACGCCGTGGGCGTTGTCGGCCGAGACCAGCAGCGATTTCTGGATGGTGCGGACGAATTCGTCACCTTCCGGCAGCAGACGACGCAGTGTCTGTTCGAGCATCGGGCCATCGGCGCCACAGGCCGAGCATGAGCCGACTTCTTCGTGGTCATTGGCGACCAGCACGCAGGTTTCTTCGGTGTCGGCGGTGAGCAAGGCTTGCAGGCCGGCGTAGCACGACAGCAGATTGTCGAGGCGCGCGCCGGCAATGAAATCGCCGTTCAGGCCGATGACCGCAGCGCTTTGCGTGTCGTAGAAACTCAGCTCGTAATCCAGCACCACGTCGGCATTCAGGCCGTGCTCGCGCGCCAGTTGATCGGTGAGTACCGCACGGAAATCCACGCGCTCGTCACCGGCAAATTGCGCGAGGATCGGCGGCAGTTCGGTCTGCGCGTTGATCGCCCAACCCATGTTGGCTTCACGATTGAGGTGAATGGCCAGGTTGGGAATGATCGCAATCGGTGCTTTGAAGTCGATCAGCTGACTTTCAACTTTGCCGTCACGACGGAAGGTCACGCGGCCGGCCAGCGACAGGTCGCGGTCAAACCACGGCGCGAGCAGTGCGCCGCCGTAGACTTCCACGCCTAGCTGCCAGAAGCCCTGACGTTGCAGCTCCGGTTGCGGCTTGACGCGCAGGCATGGGCTGTCGGTATGCGCGCCGACCAGGCGGATGCCGTCATGCAGCGGCGAGTTGCGGCCCATTTTGATCGCGACAATCGAGGAGTCATTGCGGGTGACGTAATAGCGGCCGTTGGCCTCGGTGTTCCATGGCTCGCGCTCGTCGAGGCGCATGTAACCGGCGGCCTCCAGACGTTGCACAAGGCTGGCGGTGGCGTGGAACGGGGTAGGGGAGGCCTTGAGGAAGTCGATCAGGCCTTGGTTCAACTCTTCGCGCATAAGAAGCTCCAGACAGCGATGGGCGGGAGTTTAACGCATCGGCCGGAGCTTGGGACATTGTGCAAAGTCAGAACGGTGCCGGGCACTCGAAGCGCAGGCGCTCGCCGGTCTGTGGATGGGTGAAGCTGAGCATGCTCGCGTGCAGGCACAGGCGCGGCCAGGCTGCGAGGGCTTGTTCGTGGGCGTAGAGACCGTCACCCAGCAGCGGATGACCAATCGACAGCATGTGCACACGCAATTGGTGCGAGCGCCCGGTGATCGGCGTCAGCTCGACGCGGCACCAGTCACCGCAACGCTCCAGCACACGCCAGAAGGTCAGGGCGTTTTTGCCGAATTCGTGATCGACCACATGCCGGGGCTTGGTCGGAGGATCGTAGCGCAGTGGCAGGTCGATGCTGCCGCTGTCGAGTTCCGGCTGGCCCCACGCCAAGGCGGTGTAGGCTTTTTCGGTTTCACGGTCGTGAAACTGGCGCGACAGTTCGCGATGGGTGTCAGGGTCGCGCGCCAGCAAAATGATGCCGGAAGTCTCCCAGTCCAGACGATGCACGATGCGTGCTTCCGGGTAGCCGTTTTCTTGCAGGCGGGTGATCAGGCAGTCCTTGTTGTCATCGGCCCGGCCGGGCACGGAGAGCAACAGGGTCGGTTTGTTCACCACCAATACGGCGGCGTCCTGATGAATGATGTGGACGTTGGACAACGGCATTAAAACAGCCTCGTAACAAATGCCAACGGCGGCTCAGGGCCATTCCGTTGCGGGAATGGCCCTGAGCCGCCGTCGTTCCTGCTGGATCGACTCAGCGATCTGGCAGGGTGATATTGAGTTCCAGAATCGAGCAGCTGCCCTGGTTTTCCAGAGCGACGTGCACGTCATCGGACCCGATATTGACGTACTTGCGGATCACTTCCACCAGTTCCTTCTGCAAGGCTGGCAGGTAATCCGGGGTACTGCGCTGGCCGCGTTCGTGCGCCACGATGATCTGCAGACGCTCTTTCGCTACCGATGCGGTACTGGGCTTCTTGTTGGCACGAAAGAAGTCAAAAATGTTCATTACCGACCTCCAAACAGGCGCTCGAAGAAGCCTTTCTTAGTGACGTCGAGGAAACGATGTTCCACGGTTTTGCCCAGCAGGCGATCTACCGCATCGCTGTACGCCTGACCGGCGTCGCTCTGGTCATCGAGAATCACCGGCACGCCGGAGTTGGAAGCCTTGAGGACTGCCTGGGATTCCGGGATGACGCCCAGCAGGGTCACGGCCAGAATTTCTTTGACGTCTTCGACGCCGAGCATTTCGCCGTCGCTCACACGCTGCGGGTTGTAGCGGGTCAGCAGCAGGTGTTCCTTGATCGGGTCTTCGCCTTTTTCGGCGCGACGCGACTTGCTGGCCAGCAGGCCGAGCATGCGGTCCGAATCGCGTACCGAGGACACTTCCGGGTTGGTCACGACGATCGCTTCATCAGCGAAGTACATGGCCAGGTGGGCGCCTTTCTCGATGCCCGCCGGGGAGTCGCAGACCACGAACTCGAATTGTTCCTTGAGCTCCATCAGGACTTTTTCCACGCCTTCCTGAGTCAGCGCGTCTTTGTCACGGGTCTGGCTGGCGGCCAGCACGTAGAGGTTTTCCAGGCGCTTGTCTTTGATCAGTGCCTGTTGCAGGTTGGCTTCGCCGTTGACCACGTTGACGAAGTCATACACCACGCGACGCTCGCAACCCATGATCAGGTCGAGGTTACGCAGGCCCACGTCGAAGTCGACGATTACTGTTTTGTGGCCGCGCAGAGCGAGACCGGTACCGATAGCGGCGCTGGTGGTGGTCTTACCCACACCACCCTTGCCGGATGTAACCACGAGAATCTTGGCCAAGGTGTTTCACCCCTAAGGAAGAGGGACTGTTGAGCCCCTGAAAAACATCTCTTGAAAACTACTGCAGTCGGACAGCCTTGGCTGGAATTTGGCGTTGAGCCTTTTTCCTACTTCGTTTGAGCCGTTTTCGCTACGTTTTAGAGATGCTTGGAAAATGCGGCAGTATCCGTTAAAGCCGAATGATGTTCAACACGTCGCCCGACAGGCTGACCTGTACGGCCGAACCCCACATCGGATCACGACGCAGGTCTTCGGACACCTTGTAGTGGCCGGCAATGGAGATCAGTTCAGCGCTCAATTGCTGACAGAAAATCCGTGCCTTGGTGTCACCCTTGACCCCGGCCAGCGCGCGACCGCGCATCGGGCCGTATACATGGATGTTGCCATCGGCGAGAAGTTCCGCCCCCGGGCTGACCGAAGACACCACCACCAGATCGCCACCCTGGGCATATATCTGTTGGCCACCACGTACTGGCGTGGTGATGACGCGGGTCGCTTTGATCGTCGGCTCGGGCGGTTTTTCCGGCTTTTTCTTCAACTCCGGCTCAGGCGTTTCCAGCGGTCGCTCACGGGCGCCGGATGGCGGCAGCACCGGGATGTCGATGGCAATGGCGGCGGCGATGTCTTCGATGCGGCTGGCGCGGATCGCCAGTGTGCGCAGGCCGTGCTGGCGGCATACGCGCATCAGGCCCGGCAGATCGACCGCGCCTTCGCCCGGCGGCAGTTTGTCGAGGGCCAGCACCAGCGGCGCATTGCTGAAGAAGTTCGGCGCTTGCGCGACTTTGGCGGCCAATTGCCGATCGAGGCTGTCGAGGTCGTTGCGGGTCAGCTCCAGCACCGTAATGGCGAGCATGCTGCCCTTCAACTGAAAGACGGAAACTTGGTCTGGCGGTGCGGTTTGGCTCATGTCGGCATACAACGGCTTGTCACGGAAAGTGCCGAGACTTATAACGAGAACGCCGGCCAGCCGCAAGCCGGGTCGAACGATGTAGAATGCGCGGCCACTGCATTTACGGAAGCTTTAATGGATCGCCCGCAGTTTCGAACAGCATTTCTTTCTCCACGCTTCTGGCCGCTCTGGTGCGGCCTTGGGCTGTTGTGGCTGATCGTGCAGTTGCCGTATCCGGCATTACTGACGATCGGTCGTGCCTTGGGTGCGTTGATGTATCGCTTTGCCGGCGACCGACGGCGCATCGCCAAGCGCAATCTTGAATTGTGTTTCCCGGAAAAATCCGCCGCCGAGCGCAAACGCCTGCTCAAGGAGAATTTCGCGTCCACCGGTATCGCGTTCTTCGAAATGGCCATGAGCTGGTGGTGGTCGCGCGAGCGTCTGGCCAAACTGGCTCACGTCGAAGGTCTGGAACATCTGCAAAACGCTCAGCGTGAAGGCAAAGGCGTGATTCTGATGGCGGTGCATTTCACCACGCTGGAAATCGGCGCGGCGCTGCTCGGCCAGCAGCACACCATCGACGGCATGTACCGCGAACACAAAAATCCGCTGTTCGACTTTGTCCAGCGCCAGGGCCGTGAGCGGCATAATCTGGATTCGCTGGCGGTGGAGCGCGACGACGTGCGCGGCATGCTCAAGTTGCTGCGCAGCGGCCGAGCAATCTGGTATGCACCGGATCAGGACTACGGCGCCAAGCAAAGCATCTTCGTCCCGCTGTTCGGCATTCAAGCAGCGACCGTCACCGCCACGAGTAAATTTGCGCGGCTGGGCAAAGCGCTGGTGGTGCCGTTCACCCAGGAACGTCTGGCCGACGGCAGCGGTTACCGTCTGGTGATCCATCCGCCGCTGGAAGGTTTCCCCGGCGAGAGCGAAGAGGCTGATTGCCTGCGCATCAACCAATGGGTCGAAGGCGTGTTGCGTGATTGCCCCGAGCAATACCTGTGGGCACATCGCCGATTCAAGAGCCGGCCGCCGGGCGAGCCGAAGTTGTACGCCAAACGCCGTTGATTGACCTTTCCCCTTGAGCACCATGGAGCGTTGCGATGAGCCCGACTGAACCGGTCACAGGTTTGATTCTTTCCGGCGGCGGGGCTCGGGCGGCTTATCAGGTGGGGGTGTTGGCGGCGATTGCCGAGTTGCTGCCGCTGGGCGCGGACAATCCGTTTCCGGTGATAGTCGGCACTTCGGCCGGGGCGATCAACGCGGTGAGTCTGGCCAGCGGCGCCACGGATTTTCGCGCCGCCATCGAACGCCTGACCTTGTTCTGGCAGGGCTTTCGCAGCCATCGCGTGCTGCGCAGCGACTGGCCCGGCGTGATCCGTCAGGCCAGCCGTTTTGTCAGCCACAGCCTGCTCGGCATTGGCCGGCAGTTGCCGGTGGCGCTGCTCAACAGTTCGCCGCTGCGCGATCTGCTCCACGACAAACTGCACATGCCCGGCATTGCCGAATCGATCGCGCAAAAGCAATTGCGCGCGGTAGCAGTGACCGCGTTCGGCTACGAGTCGGGTCAGGCCGTGACGTTTTATCAGGGCGGCGGGACGATTGATGCGTGGCTGCGTCATCGACGGATTGGCGTGCCGACGCAGTTGTCGGTTGAGCACTTGCTGGCGAGTTCGGCGATTCCGCTGTTGTTTGCGCCGGTAAAAATCGGCGAAGAATATTTTGGTGACGGCGCGGTGCGCCAGTCGGCACCCATCAGCCCGGCGCTGCATCTGGGCGCGACTCGGGTGTTGGTGGTGGGCGTCAGCGGCAACCCGCGCGGTGTCGATCCGCAGCCGGTGCAACGCAACTACACCGGACAGCAACCGACGCTGGCGCAAATTGGCGGGCACATGCTCAACAGCACGTTCATCGACAGTCTGGAGAGCGATATCGAGCTGCTGCAGCGTCTAAATCAGTTCAGCCATCTGATGCCTGACGGCACGCCGACGCGGGCGCTGGGTGTGGCGCCGGTTGAAGTGCTGGTGATTTCGCCAAGTCAGCCGATTGATGAAATTGCGGCACGCCATCGCCAGGAATTGCCGGCGGCGCTGCGCTTGTTTTTGCGCGGGCCGGGAGCGACCAAGACCAGTGGCGCGGGGGTATTGAGTTATCTGCTATTCGAGGCGGGGTATTGCAGCGAATTGATCGATCTGGGGCGGCGCGATGCGTTGGCCAAACGCGAGGAGTTGTGCCGGTTTTTGGGGTTGCCTTTTTAAAGCAAAAGATCGTCCGATCGCGGCCCGAGCCTTCGGCAGCTCCTACAGAGGAATGCGTTCCAATGTAGGAGCTGGCGCAGCCTGCGATCTTTTGATCTTTATCAGAAGTGGAACTTCACCAGGAAGCTTGTGGTGCTCTGATTGGTCTTGAACGCGCCGGTGTCGTCGATACCGTACTTGTCTTTCCAGTAGTCGTATTCCACACCGACATACAACTGCTTCTCGCCGAAACTCAGCGCCTTGCCCAGGTCGTATTTGACCTGCGGGTTGAAGTGCAGGTTGGCGTGGTAGTCGCCCTTGGAGTTGGAATCGTTGTCGACGACCCAATCCATGAACCCGTCGATCAGGATGTTCGAATTGCCCACCGGGATGGTGTAAGACCAAGCCGGAGTGATCTGCCAGACGTTGTCACCGGCGCGCGGGCCTTCGGTGTGACGCTGGTAGAAGTTCAGCTGGAAGTAGTCGAAACCAGGAATCGCCAGGTCGAAGCCCGGACCGATCAGATAGGACTCGGTGTCACCCTCGCCGAACTCGTAAGTCATCGCCAGCAGCACGTCTTTGATCGGACCGAATTCGATCTTCTGGTCGAGCACCTTGCCCAGCGAGATGCGCGGGCTGAACTCACCGTAATAGGTATTCGGGCCGTTGCTGAAGTCCTTGCCACCGTTGTAGAAGATCTTGTCGAGGAAGAAGAAGTTGTCCCCATACTTCCAGCCATCGGCGTGCTCGAAGGTCACGGTCTGCTGAATGCGCGGGTTGACTTGAAAGTCCTTGCCATAGAGGTAGGTCAGGCTGTTGTTCTGCCATTGCAGCAGGCCCTCGGCCATGGCCTGCCCCCCGGCCAGCATCGATCCCGCCAACATCAGGCTGGTGCACATACGTTTCATTCGGTTGCTCCCAAAGTAGGTGTTCCACGTTTATTTTTTTTAGATCGGCGCTCTGGTGTGGCGCCTTTTTTCGTTGCTGCAAAAATCATCCAACCGGTCAGCTTCTTTGCTGTTAGCAAGAGCTGCGCCAAGGCTTTTCGAAAAACAAAAAAACGCCCATCGGCGGCTCGAAAACCGTCGATTGTGCGTGATTCGGGTAGGCCTTGTTACTGACCCAAGCCTGGATAAGTTGGCTTTTTGGTCAGGAATTAAATCCGGGCTTTTTTTTAGACCGAATTCGGATGGCGGCGGAGAATACTGACTCCTTGGCCAGGTCTCAAGTGCCCCGCAACAGAGCACCGATGACAGGTGTGGGGCACGGTTGCGGGTCATGTTAGAAGTGCACCTTTACCAGCAGGCTGGCGGTGTTCTGATTGGTGTCGAGGTTGGGGCTGCTTTCGATGCCGTATTTGTTTTTCCAATAGCTGTATTCAGTGCCGACATACACCTGTTTCTGACCCCAGCCGAGCGCTTTGCCCAGGTCATACTTGATCTGCGGATTGATGTGTAGGTTGGCGTGGTAAGTGCCGCGCGCGTTCTGGTCGTTGTCGACCACCCAGTCCAGATAACCGTCGATCAACAGATCGGAATTACCGACGGGAATGCTGTAAGACCAGGCGGGCGAGATCTGCCACACGCCGTCGCCGGGACGCGGACCTTCGGTCTGGCGGCGGAAGATGTTCAGGGTGACGTAGTTGAAACCCGGCACGTTCAAGTCGAAGCCCGGGCCGATCAGATACGCTTCACTTTCACCTTCGCCGTACTCGTAAGTCATCGCCAGCAGCACGTCTTTGATTGGGCCGAACTCGAGTTTTTTGTCGAGGATCTTGCCGAACGAGAAACGCGGGGTGAATTCGCCGTAGAAGGTGTGCGGACCTTTGTTGCGGTCTTCCTGGCCGTTGTAGAAGATCTTGTCGACGAACAGAAAGTTGTCGCCGTACTTCCATTTGTCGGCGTGCTCGAACGTCACCGTCTGCTGAATCGACGGATTGATGGCGAAGTTCTTGCCGTACAAATAGCTGAGGCTGTTGGTCTGCCAGAGCAATAAATCGCCGGCCATGGCCTGGGTTGCGGCGAGCAAACCGCCGCTCAATAGCAAACTCGATTGCGTGCGAATCATCTGTTGCTCCCTCTTGTTTTTATTTTTGAGGCACAGCTGTGGAGAGGGGGCCAGCCGTTGCAGGCCCCTTGGGTGAATACTCGGATCAATGCGGGTGGGCGTGACAGTCGTTGATGGCTGCGCGTTCGGCGCCACCGAGGATGTTGAACAGCAGGTTCAGCGTCAGCGCACTCAGGGTCGCCATGGCGATGCCGCTGTGGGTGATCGGGCTCATCCACAATGGCAAATGGGCAAAGAATTCCGGACGTACCACCGGGATCAGGCCCATGCCGATACTCACTGCCACCAGCAGTTGATTGCGGCGGTCACCGATGTCGGCCTCTTGCAGAATCTTGATGCCAGTCGCGGCGACCATGCCGAACATCGCAATCGCTGCGCCACCCAAAACTGCCGGAGGGATCGATGCCACCAGATACGCGGCTTTGGGCAGCAGACTCAAGACGATCAACAAACCGCCGGCAACGATGGTCACCGAACGGCAACGCACGCCGGTCATCTGCACCAGGCCGATGTTCTGCGCGAAAGACGAGTGAGTGAAGGTGTTGAAGAAACCGGCGACGAACGAAGCGCCGGCATCGCACAGCAAGCCGCGCCGCAACATGCGCGGGCAGACTTCCTGGCCGGTGATCTTGCCCAGCGCGAGAAACATCCCGGTCGACTCGACGAAGATGATCACCACCACCAGACACATCGACAGAATCGGCGCGAGTTCGAATTTCGGCATGCCGAAGTGCAGCGGCGTGACGAATTGCACCCACGGCGCGTTGGCCATGCCACTCAGGTCAACCATGCCGATCGCGCCGCACAATACGTAGCCGAAGCACATGCCGATCAACACCGAAATGTTGACCCAGAAGCCACGCATGAAGCGGTGAACCAGCAAGATAGTGCCCAACACCAGCGCGGCGATGGCCAGATAAATGGGTGAGCCGAACTCTGCAGCGGCGGCACCGCCACCGGCCCAGTTCACGGCGACGGGGAATAGCGATAAACCGATCGAGGTGATGACCGTGCCGGTCACCAGCGGCGGGAAGAAACGCACGACCTTGGACATGAACGGCGCGATGATCATGCCGAAAAACCCGGCGGCGATCGTTGCGCCGAAGATCCCCTGCAGACCGATACCTGGCATGCCGGCCATCGCGACCATGCTGCCGACCGCAGCAAAACTGGCGCCCATCATCACTGGCATGCGAATGCCCATCGGACCGATGCCCATCGATTGCACGATGGTGGCGATGCCGGCGACCAGCAGGTCGGCGTTGATCAGGAAGGCGATTTCTTCACGACTCAGGCCAGCGGCCTGTCCGATGATCAACGGCACCGCGATGGCACCGCCGTACATCAGCAGAACATGTTGCAAACCGACCAGAATCAGTTGCAAAAGGGGCAATCGCTGAATGGCGGGTGCGTCGGGGATGCGCGCTTTGGACAGCTCGGACATGCAACACCTCGGATCTTTTTATTCTTGTGATTGAACAGCTGCCGGGTGGCTCACAGCTGTTTCTTTGCATCGGGTTTTGTGGCGAGGGAGCTTGCTCCCGCTGGACTGCGCAGCAGTCCTTGCTCTTCAGGCAAAGAGCGGGGCCGCTTCGCAACCCAGCGGGAGCAAGCTCCCTCGCCACAAAAGCCTGCTTTTACACAGGCTTTCGTGTTGCTTAGTTGGTCTGGGCTCCCTGCACAATCCACGCACCGATCAGCTCACGTTCCTGCTGGGTCATCTGTGTGATGTTGCCCAGTGGCATGATCTGCGTGGTGACAGCTTGTGCCTGAATCCGCGCGGCGTTCTGGCGGATCTGGTCAGGGGTGTCGAGCATCACGCCGGCTGGCGCAGCGCTGAACAACGGGCTGGTCGGTTTGGCCGAATGGCAGACCGTGCAGCGCTCCTGAATCACCGTGTGCACCTTGTCAAAACCCGGGCCTGCGTTCGATGCCTGAGCCGGTGCTGTGGCCGGTGCTGCTGCAGCAGGTTGCGCCGCTTCAGCCGGTTTCAGGCCACCGCCCACTGCGGTTTCCGGCAATGGCTGGTATTCGATTTTCGCTGGCGCCTTGGCCACTTCCGGAGCAGTTGCCATCGGCGTCGGGCCGGTGACGTACGCCAGAGTGATCATGCCCACCGCTGCCACTGGCAGGGTCCAGGCGAACTTGTGGCTGTCGTGACGGGTGTTGAAGTAGTGACGCACCAACACCGCCAACACGGCGATCCCGGCCAGGATCAACCAGTTGTACTGGCTGCCATAAGTGCTCGGGAAGTGGTTGCTGATCATGATGAACAGCACCGGCAGGGTGAAGTAGTTGTTGTGCCGCGAACGCAGCAAGCCTTTGGCCGGCAGGGCCGGATCCGGCGTGCGGTTCTCGGCAATCGCCGCTACCAACGCACGTTGCGCAGGCATGATGATGCGGAACACGTTACCGACCATGATGGTGCCGATGATCGCGCCGACGTGCAGGTACGCACCCCGACCGCTGAACACCTTGCTGAAGCCGTAAGCGGCGCCAATGATCAGCACGAACAGAATGAAACCCAGCAGAGCAGGGCGCTTGCCCAGAGCCGAGTCGCACAGAAACGAGTAGATGAACCAGCCGATGAACAGCGAGCCGATACCGATGGCCACGCCTTCAGGGCCGCTCAGAGAACTGCCGGGAGCCAGCAGGTAGAGCGTCGGATTGGAGTAGAACACCACGCACAGCAGCGCGATCCCCGACAACCAGGTGAAATAGGCTTCCCATTTGAACCAGTGCAGGTTGTCCGGCATGGTCGGTGGGGCCAGTTTGTATTTTTCCAGGTGGTAGATACCGCCACCGTGGATCGCCCACAGATCACCGGCCAGACCGGTTTTCGGGTTGACGCGGTTGAGGTTGTTCTCCAGCCAGACGAAATAGAACGACGCGCCGATCCAGGCCACGCCAGTAATCATGTGCACCCAGCGCACGCTCAGGTTCAGCCATTCAAACAGATGTGCTTCCACAGTCTTTACCTCTCGCCTGTCACTCTGTTGTCGAGTGATCAGACCTTCTCTTATTGGTGGGGGGCGAGGATCAAACGCTCATCCTCTTTGAAAAAATGCTCATCGCAGTTATTGCCTGTGCCACTGCGATCAACCACCAGGAAGTCATCCCGCTTTTCGATCGTCAGCACCGGATGGTGCCAAACGCCGCGATGGTAATTGATGCCCTGCCTGCCGTTGGTGACGAAGGCGCGGACCAAGCCTGATACAGGTGCATCGCCAACTGGCGCGACCACGATCAGAAAGGGGTTGCCGAGCAGCGGAATGAAAGCCTGGCTGCCCAGCGGATGTCGTTCCAGCATGCAAACGGTCAGCGGCATGTCCTGCGCATCGGCGCGGAAGATGCTGATGATCGCGTTGTCCTCAGGCTTAGCGGTTTCGACCGTCGCCAGTTTGTGGAAGCGCATGGTCGAACCGTTGTTGATCATGAAGTGATCGCTGCCGTCGGTTTCGATCACGTCACCGAAAGGGGCGAAGGCTTCTTTGCTCAGCGGTTCAATCGTCAGTGTGCGCATGCTGTTCTTCTTATCCGGATTCTGTGTTGTTGATTCTGTTTTTGTGGCGAGGGAGCTTGCTCCCGCTGGACTGCGCAGCAGGCCCAAGTTTTTGGGGCCGCTTCGCGACCCAGCGGGAGCAAGCTCCCTCGCCACAGGGGTTCCACCTTATTTAGCGACCTTGCCGAGAACGCGTAGGCGACTTACACCACCATCCGGGAACACATTGAGGCGGATGTGGGTGATCGGGCCCAGTGCCTTGATCTGCTCGGCGAAGGTGTGTTCGGCGTGCATTTCCAGTTTTTGCGCCGGCAACAGTTCACGCCAGAACAGCGACTGCGTTTCGATCTGGCTATCGGTGCCGCCCTTGACGAACGCGCCCTGGATCGAGCAGGTGTCCGGGTAGTTGCCCTTGAAGTGCAGGGTGTCGACGATGATTTTTTCGATCTCGCCCGGATGGCCAAGCGCGACGATCACCCAGTCATTGCCCGGCGTACGCCGCCGTGCAGTTTCCCAGCCGTCGCCCATGTTGATGCCACGGCCCGGGTTGAGGATGTTGCTCATGCGGCCGAAGTGTTCGTCGGAGCAGGCGAGGGCGCGGCCACCATTCAGGGCTGCTGCCAGATCGACTTGCTCGTTGTCACCGACGGACGACCAGTCGCGGAACGGAATGCCGTACACACGCAGACGGGCGACGCCGCCGTCCGGGTAGATGTTGAAACGCAGGTGGCTGAACGCCTGGTCGTTGCTGATTTCGTGATAGTGGTGGCTGTTGCCCTGCAGCTCGACGGCCGACAGCACTTCAGTCCACTGAGTGTTGGCGTCCGGCTCACCGGAAGCCAGGAAGCACGCTTCCAGCGAGGCCGACGGCGGATAGTTGCCGGTGAAGAATGAAGTGTCGATGTCCACGCCTTTGATCGAACCCGGAACGCCCAGGCGGATCACTGCGCTGTCGTAGCCTTCGAAGCGCTTGCGGCGCGACTCCCAGCCGTCCATCCACTTGCCGTTGTCATCGAACACGCCCTCCTTCCATACGGCCGGGGTCGGTTGGAACAGACGATTGGCGTCTGCAAACCAGTCATCGGTGACCGAGATGATTTTGGTGCCCAGACGGGCATCGGCCAGGTTGACGAACTTCTCGAAAGGTACGGCGTAAGCTTTCATTCTTCTTGTCTGCCTTTAAATAAGTGGCTTGGGATGCTTGCGAGACCCTGGGTGCTTTCCGCGTCTAAGACACTCGGGTCAGGCTCGCTAAAGAGTCAGTAATCGGAACAGGGCGATCTTGTTGATCTCCGCCAGCGCACATTTGAACTCGGTATCTTCCGGGTTGTGAATGCGCGTTTCGAACGCCGCGAGGATCTGATGCCGGTTGCTGCCTTTTACCGCCATGATGAAGGGAAACTTGAACTTGGCTTTGTAGGCGTCGTTCAGCTCGGTGAAGCGCGAAAACTCTTCGGCCGTGCATTGGTGGATACCGGCGCCAGCCTGTTCATTGGTGCTGGCTTCGGTCAATTGGCCCTGGACGGCAGCCTTGCCGGCCAGGTCCGGGTGAGCGTTGATCAAAGCCAACTGGCTGGCGTGATCGGCGCTCAACAGGATGTCGCTCATGCGCTGGTGCAGGGTTTCGATCTCGTCGATCGAGGCGTCCTGACCCAGGTCGTAGGCCTTCTCGGCCACCCATGGCGAATGTTCGTAGATGTCGGCGAAGGCGCTGACGAAGGCGTCGCGGCTCAGGGTCGACGGTTGCACAGTTTGAAAGCGGCTCATTGGGCGGCCTCTTGGTACGGGTGGGTTGCGTGCCAGTGACGTGCGATGTCGACGCGACGGCTGAACCACACCTGCTCATGACTTTTGGCGTATTCGATAAAGCGTTTCAGCGAAGCGATGCGTCCCGGACGGCCGATCAAGCGGCAGTGCAGACCAATCGAAAGCATCTTCGGCGCTTCGGCACCTTCGGCGTACAGCACGTCGAATGCGTCTTTCAGGTATTCGAAGAAATCGTCGCCCTTGTTGAAACCCTGGACCTGGGTGAAGCGCATGTCGTTGGTGTCCAGCGTGTACGGGATCACCAGATGCGGCTTGCCGGTCGGGTTGTTCGGTTCCCAGTAGGGCAGGTCGTCGTCGTAGGTGTCGCAGTCGTAGAGAAAACCGCCTTCTTCCATCACCAGCTTACGCGTGTGCGGGCCGGTGCGGCCGGTGTACCAGCCGAGCGGGCGTTCGCCGGTGAGTTCGGTGAGGATGCGGATCGCCTCGAGCATGTGCTCGCGTTCCTGCGCCTCGTCCATGTACTGATAGTCGATCCAGCGATAGCCGTGGCTGCAGATCTCGTGACCGGCATCGACCATGGCGCGGATCACATCCGGATGACGCTGCGCGGCCATCGCGACGGCGAAGATGGTCAGCGGAATGTCGAATTCCTTGAACAGTTTGAGAATCCGCCACACGCCGGCACGGCTGCCATACTCGTAAAGCGATTCCATGCTCATGTTGCGCACGCCTTGCAGAGGCTGGGCCGCGACCATTTCCGAGAGGAAGGCTTCCGATTCTTTATCGCCATGCAGGATGTTGCGTTCGCCACCTTCCTCATAGTTGAGCACGAAGGACAGGGCGATCCGGGCATTGCCCGGCCAGTGTGGGTGAGGAGGGTTACTGGCGTAACCGATCAGGTCGCGTGGGTAGTCAGCGCTCACTGCATGCTTCCTTCTTATTCGTGACGACGTGTTGAATGTCGGTGTAGGTGACGACCTGGCGTCACAGTGGTGGGCTGATTGTATACAACTTTATTCGCACTTTGTAAGTCTGAATTTTCGCATTTTTCACCGGCTGTCATCTTTTGCTGCTATTGACGCTAACCTGCAAGAAACCTGCCTGACCAGTCAGCTAATGGCTACAAGGTTCAATGCACGCATGGTGTGTGGGCAGATCCCCGGAAAATCGGTGGATGGCGGGAGTGGAAGGAAAAATGTCGTTTTTATTGTGTACAATTTTTTTGGAAAGTGTCTTAATCAGTCGCTCGCCGCAGCTTTTCGTGCTCCGAAACGGTGCGGTCTCCTTTTTAACTGACTTCGGGAGGCGCGAGGTCTGACTGCTCACTGCAGGCAGGCGCGCAGAATCAATGGGACGTTTGACAACACACGTTTTGGACGCTGCACACGGTTGCCCGGGCAGCTCGATCAAAGTCGAGCTGTACCGCGTTGAAGGTTCGCAGCTGGAATTGGTCGCCAGTGCGGTCACCAACAGCGATGGTCGGGTCGATGCGCCGTTGCTGCAAGGCGACGATTACCGCACCGGGGTCTATCAGGTGCAGTTCCACGCCGGCGATTACTACCGCGCCCGTGGCGTGCAATTGCCGGAACCGGCATTCCTCGATGTGGTGGTGCTGCGCTTCGGCATCTCTGCCGAACAGGAGCACTACCACGTCCCGCTGCTGATTTCGCCTTACAGCTATTCCACGTATCGGGGCAGCTGACCCCCAAGCAGCTGCCCCCACCGGGAAGCGACTGCGCATAGAGCTTCTTTGGTCTTTAGCCCGCCCACACTGCGGGCTTTTTTTCGTCGGTCAAAAAGCTCGCGCGGTGTGCGCGAGCCTGTCAGCTGAAGACGGTTATCAGAGCCTCGAGTGGCCGTCGCGAATGATAAAGACTGTGTCCGGGGCAGAGGCCAGCAATTGCGAGCCGCCCCGCAGCCAGATCAGTTTGTTGGCGGCGTGCGCGTCCACCACGACCTGTGCTGCCCGTGTGCCCACCTGGATATGCAGGCGCAGGCTGGCACTGTTCGGGTCGGCATTCAGCGTCTGGTTGATTTTTCGACCGCGGATGCGATGCAGGCTGAGGAAATACACGTAATCGTGCCCGGTTCGCTGAAACACCACGGCCGGATAGGCATTGGACATGCTCGGGTCGAATACGGTGTAGCCGTTGCGGGTCAGGAGCGTTGCCATGAAACGCTTCAGGTCCACGGCGGTCTGGGTTGCCTGCGCATACTGCCATTCCTGTCGGAACAGCTGCGGATTGAAATCCAGTCGTTGCAGCGCACCGTTCGCCGACGCACTCGGTAATTCAGTGATCCGCACGGTGCCGCCACCCGTGGACGGCAAGATCGGCAGCATCAACAGCGGGTCAGCCAGTTGCGGTCGCGGATGGTTGTTGCCGACCTTCCAGTCATTGAACGTCTGGCGCAGCAGGGTCAAGCCTGAACCAGTGGCGATGCTGGAGCCGTTCGCCAGCACAAACTGCTGAAACGCTACATTCTCCAGCGATACCGCCGACAGCTCTGGAAAGTAGCTGGCGACGTATTCGGTCATGGGGCTCTGGAACGGCAATGTCGGGTCGACGACCCAGTGGTAGGTCGGCGGAACCTGAATTGCAGCCCGCGGTTGTTCGAGCGGATTGGTCCTCAGCGTCTGATCCAGCAGATCGAAGTCGTAAACCATGTGCATCGGGTTTTTGATGTAGACGATCGGATCATTCACCGCACCGCGCGGTACGACCTTGTACTGAATACCATCGACGCGGATGTCATCGGCTGAAGCATGTTGGCTGTCAATTCCCCAGCCCTTCCACGGATCACGCAGTGCAGCATGGGGATCATCCGGCACACGTTGGCGAGTTACGACCAGTTCGGAGTGGCCAGCCTGGTCAGTCGGTCGAACCGGGCGCCAGTGATTGGTGCCTTCAACCCGTTCAAGCAACGGACCGGACGCCAGCAATTCATTCGATAACCTGGCGCGAAATTGATTCTGTGCGTCGCTGCCGATCAACACGGTTCCGCCATCGACAAGGTCTGCGTAGAGGTAACGGCCCGCCAGGCGTAACCCGGATTGCGCATCGGCAAGTGGCAAGCGGTTGACCAGCACCGGCGGCAGAAAATAGCTGCCAATAGGCCGGTCGGGGGGCGTCTGGCGGATTTGCGTATCGGCCGGCAGGTCGATGATTTCCACGGTCGAGTCAGGCAAGTCCGGCTGCCGTGGCACTTGTCCGGTCGGGTGACCGAATGCCGACTCGATGGCGGGCAATCCTGTGCTGAAGCGTGTTCCGGGCACAACGTCCGGTGCCGTGTCACGGACTGCAGGGGTATTGTCTGTCGAAGAGGGTTTGGGTCTTATGGGGCGTTTTGGGCTCATTGACGTCAGCCTTCTCGAAGAACGAACAGGGAAGGGGTTTGCGAATTCAGTGGATCAATCCCGCCAACCAGATAGATGACGTTGTCCTGCGCCAGCAGTGCGCTCAGCCTTTGGCGTCCCGCGTCATCGAGTTGCATCAGCGCCGCCGAATTGTTCAATTCGGAACCCGGTTTGGTATAGCGACGGATGAAGGCTGCGGATATCGTCGGCAGTTTCATGGCAAACAGGACGTTAAGTCCCGGTCGGTAAAAGACCAGAGCGTTTTCCAGCAGTGAGTGATTCGGTGGACTAACGGTGTATCCACTTTTTTCCAGCACGCTCTTGAACAGCTTTTGCAGGCTCGCATTGCGCGGTGTTGCGGAATATTCACGCCATTGGTCAGGGAATTTCGCCGAATCAAAATCGATTCGTTGCAGGTTCGCAGCAGACGCCGAGGGCAATTCGATTTTTCCGCCGAAGGTTCCATCATTCAGGGTTGGCTGTATTGGCAACAGCATCAACGGGTCGGCGAGACTGCGCCGGGGCGCCGGAATGGCTCGGTTTTCCCAGTGGCGCAGGGTCTGACCGAGAACCTGCAAACCTTCACCATTAATCACTTCAGCGCCGCGGGATTGGTAGAACAGGGTGTTGGCCACGGCTCTGGAGGACTGCCCGGACAAATACTCGAAAGACTCGGCGACCGATCGCGTCAGCGATCTTTCGAACGGCAGACGAGTGTCCGCAACTGCCCAGCGGTCATCCGCGCTTCGGGTGGCCCAACGCGGCTGCAGCGCTGGTTCGTCTACAAGCATCTGCTCGAATGCGTCAAATCGCTCGGGGTTGAAATGTGGGTGCTTGATGCAGACAACCGGCGTATTGGAGCGAACGATCTGCGACACGATCGGATAATGCAGCCCGTCGATCTCTACCGATTGCCCGGACGTCGGCCGGGTCGATTGACCCCAGTTGCGCCACTGGCGGCTGGACAGATCAAGTACTCCAGAAAGTGTCTTGGCCTGAGCGCTTTGATCATCCTCCACACGCGCACGCTTGCTGGGGCCGGCCATGGAATCTGCTGCATCTGCCGCCGGTCGACGCGTTGCGCCCGGTTGCAGTTTTTGCCACAGGTGCGTTTCGCGAATCCGTTCCACCCGATAACCGGAGGGGACCAACTCGTTGGCGGAGGTCAGCTGATAGTGCCCGTCCGGATTTTTCGACACCATGGCGGTACCTTCGCGCATATCCACGTAGATTCGGTCTCGCCCGTCATAACGGATACCTTCCGGGGAATCGGTGGCGGGCGTCAGTCTGATGGCCAGGTGTGCGGGAAGAAATGTCGGTGTTGTGGGGCGGGCGGACAGGTTCAGTGCGTCAGGCGCAGTGCTCGATTCGCCTGGCTGATGTCGCGTCAGCATCTCGCTGACTTCGACTGCGGGCTGTCGAGTGCCGCCGTCGGTTTCGGGCGGGCGCTGCGAGGAAGGCCCGGCAAAAGGCAAATCGCCGGCTTGCGAGTGCAAGCCTGGGCGCAGGATATGGATGTCATCGCCGCTGACCCGCGCAGTTTCCGTTGCGGGTCTGGGGGGCGATGAATGGGCAGCAGGAATCTGCTTGGGTGGCTTGGCCATTTGAAGTGCTCCGCTATCGATCATTCAGTTGTGTAAAGCCTGGAATCTGGTGGTGGCTTAAGGGGGCTGAATGATCGTCAAGCCGGGCGTCTGGCGTGTGGTACATATATCAATCGGCGTAAGCAACTGATGCAAAGCGTGTCCAGCGCCGCCGTCACGTGAAGTGCGATTGTCCGGACAGCAGCCAGGCCAGGTTCTTCGCCCTGGACAATTTTGCGGCGTAATCAAGCGACAGATCGCCCATGAGTTTCACGCAGTGCTCACGCAAGGTTTTCATGGCTTGCTCGTCAAGGGGAGGAGCGTAACCGAGTCCAATCTTCGCGACTTCCTCGAACAGCTTCAGTTGGTGAGTGCAGTGATGGGTGGTCTGCAGATCTTCTGCGGTAATGCTGCGGGACGTGTCCGTAGCCAGTATCCAGCGGCGCTGCGTCAGGTGATAAGACAATGCGCCGCTACTGCCATCCTTCATGGCAATGTTACGCACGGGTATCTGCGGCATCGTCAGCGGGTCGAGTTCGGCGGGGAGGGTGGCTGTGAGGCCGCTGGCAGGTACATGGAAGCGGGCGTCGAGCGCTTCGATGTACACCGCGTCGAAAATCAGGTCGACAGCGTAGACGATACCTTTGGCCGTGATCACTCGCACCTGATCAACGAGGTCTGCAGGATTTTTGTACTGCGGTAAGTGAATGACAGTTTGCCCGATCAGCAATTGGCCGTCGGCGAGTTTGATTTCGACGTTGCCGAGGGCTGTAGCGTCAAATTCCCAGGTCGAGGCATAGGCCAATTGTTTGCTCGCGCCGGCCAGTGCATCCGGCGTCGCGATGCGTAACGACATCCCCGAGCCAAGATGAACCAGATACTTTGATCCATCACCGGTCAGGGACTCGACGGCGGTCGGTGCAGTGGCCGGGTTGAGTTTGACGCACTTCTCGCGGTTACCCAGCGCATGCGCTTCGTTGTCCAGTGGTTGCAGGTATTGATGGGTGCCGGCTCTGGGTGATAGCGGCAACCGGACAGTGCTGTTCCATTGCAAGGGGCCGCTGATTTCAAAGTGACTGTTAGCGAACACGTTGTCGGCTGCATCGGGCAAGGTGAGACGGTAAGAGACTCCGTCGTTCATGATCAAGATGAACGGGTGATTTGTTTCCAGTACGGGCCTGGTAAGCCGCCCAATGATCTTCGTATGCCCGGCCATACGTGACGCTGCCAGATTTTTTAGCGTGATCTGCTTCTCTCCGAAATGCAGATTCATATCGCATTGTTTGTACATGATGTGATTTGCGCTGGTTGCGTGTATCAGGTCAGCGTTGTAATAAGCCTCAGCGTGAGTCAGTTCATTGCTGGCGTAGTCGAGGTGCAGCGTGGTGGCGAAATGTTTGTTGTATTCGTTTGCCTTGAAGACGGTCTGAAGATTGTTGCGCGAAACCCAGTAGCTGGAACTTTTGTTGTGAGGAACGATGCACTCTGATGCGTAGATAATCACCGGTAAGTGGCGGGTGCCCTGCTGAATGATGACCACCGGTACATCAGTGGGCTGCGGGGTATCGATGCTCGGTGGCAACTCGGGCACCAGGTTAAAACCATCTTTGGTGACGAATGAAAGTTTGGCATTGAGCAGCAAGCGTTGGTCTTGAACTTGTTTGTAGACGTTCTTGATCCTGACAATTTTTTTGCTGATGTCGTCGATTTCAAATCGCGAAGTAATCACCAGTTCGGTCTTTTCTACCTGCCAGCTTTCGATCAGATCCGATCGCCAGTCGAGTGCAATGATGCTCTCGTCCAGCGCGTCCTCAATGATCGACACCATCCCCGGGATATAGGCGATAGCGAAAGCATCCTTGCCGGCTCCACCGCGAGCCGAACTGTAGCTGCCGAGCAAGTAGACCTGGTCATCGCCGGCACCGGCATCGATGTCATCACGGCCGCGCGACTTGATGATGTTCGGGCCATCGTTACCGATAACTTCATTGGTGGCGCCGGCCAGGGTTTCGACGTTTTCAATACTGCGCAGGGTGCTGTGCGGTTTATAGGCCTGTTCTTTGCGAGTTGGCGGCTTGACCAATACCGACATCTCGCCTTTTTCGAGATCGATCCTGAAGCCGTAACGTTCTTCGTTGGTTTCAGGGAAGTGGCCCGCCAGCTTCAGAGTGTCGCTGCCCGGGCCTCCTTTCAATTCGGAAATCGACGCTTCGTGAGCGCCGCTCTGCAACAGGGCGGCGGCGCCTTCATAGATGAACTCATCATCTTTTCTGCCGCCGCTCAGGTGTTTTTTGCCGGCGGCGTAGTAATAGCTGTTGGGTTTGTTCTTCACGCCCTGAATGGTGTCGTGACCGCCGCCGATGAACCACAACACGCCTTTGTAATCTGCTGCCGTCCCCAATACAGCGCCGGGCGTGTCCGCGGTGACGCCGTCGCGCGCATCTATGGTGTCGGCGTCGTCGTTGATCCGCGCACGTTTGACGGTTCTGTACTGCGGGTTTTCTGGCGTCCAGTCGTAGGTCGCAACCTGGATCGGCTGTAGATCGACATGGAAACTGCCATTGATGATGGCTTCGGTCTGTTCTTTCAGATCCCCGTCCAGCAACTTTCTGGCCGTGGCTTGCAGTTGTTGCGAATGTTGTGCGGTGGCTTTGGCAATCGCGTGGCGATCTTCGATCGTTTCATCCGGGCTGATACCCCAGAACGCAAACCAGCCGGTGCGCAGGCGTTCGTCGGTCGTCAGGGTGATGTAGTCGTCAATGTCATCGACCACATTGATGGCGGCCCAGACCCGCGACCCTGCCACCAGCAACAAACCGGCGATCAGACCAATCGGACCTGCGAAGGAAAAACCGGCCAGTGCCGCCGCCCCGAGCAGCACGGTCATGGTTGCGCTGGCGACACTCAAGCCAGCATTGACGTAGTGATTGATGGCTTCTTTGCCGGTTGCCTTGGCTGCAGCATTGAAACCGTCTACGGCGGCAATGATGTCGAACGGTAACGTCAAGGCGCCGCCAATCAAACCGCCGCTGCGACCCAACTTCAAGGCGAAGCTGGTTTTGGCAAATCCCTGATAAGCGCTCTGGCTGGCTTTGATCATTTGCGTGGCTTTGCGCGCGACCGCCAGATCAATCGCTATCGAGGCAACATCTGCGGTGAACGCGGAGCTGTTGAAGACGATGCCATACGAATCCTTGTTCCTGAGCGCATCTTGCAGGCCGCGCAGTCCGCTGTAGATACCGAACGCCTGAAGTCCGATGCCGGTGCCGGCCATCGTGCGACTGGATGAACGCTTGATCCAGTGCGGCAGAGGCTCGGCAAGGTGTGCATGGCGGATGTTGAGCTTGTGCGCCGAGTTCAGCAGTTGTTTCAGTTTGGCCTGATATATGCCTGGATCAACCTCGGTGTTCAGGCTGGTGTGCAACATCGCCGGGGCGTTCAATGGCCGTCGGCTGGCAATTTCAAAGAGCAGGGCCGGCAGCAAATAATCATCCGCGCCCGATGTTTGTTTCATGCGCGCTTCTATGGCTGCAGGATCAAATTGCAGAGCATTGATGAACGTCTTTTTCGGTGTACGGAAGAATGTGTTATTGCCATTCAATGGTTGCCCATCGACGGTGGCGCCCAATGCGTCCAGAGCCGAACGGGTAATCGAATATTCGCCGATATGCAATGGACCAAATAGCTGGTCGACGGTTTTCAGTTGCGCTCTTTTATGTTTGTTTTCGAGCGAGGGCTGAACAGATTCAAGTTCATCGAAATCAATTGTCGAAGCCGAGCGTTGATTCGAGACAAGTTCCACGTCTGTAACGAGTACCGTGTCTTTTTCTATCGAAGCATCAAGTATCAGAGTTGCCATTTGAACGTCCTTGTCCTGGAATTGATGTTGCGCTGCGGCGCCATCTTAGGGGGACGTTTCAAATGAAGTACATCGACGGGGTGTTGCGGTGTGTTGCGTTTATGCTTCAACTACCAAGGTCGCAGGATAGTTGGCTGCCATCTTCGATGTACAACTTGGATATCGAGGATGGCAGTATCAAATCAGAACACTATGTTTCAATGCCCGCTGAGCAGTGAAGCGGCACCGGCACCGCCGAACAATCCGGCACTGATCCGGTTAAACCAACTCTGGCCCTTGCCGCTGCGCAAATACCGCGCCGCACCATGGGCGCCCAATCCGTAGGTCAACTTGCACAGCAGATCCAGCACCGTCCAGGTCGCAATCATCACCAGCAGTTGTGGCAGAAACGGTTGTTCGGCACTGAGGAACTGCGGCAGAAACGCGGCGAAAAACAGAATGTCCTTGGGATTACTCGCCCCCAGCACGAACGCCCGGCTGAACAACGCGCGAAAACGCGGCACCGGCGCCGCTTGAGGTACTTCGGCTCCGACCGATGGCTGACGCGATTGCTGCCAGCTCTGCCAGGCGAGGTAGAACAGGTATATCGCGCCGATGATTTTCAGCGCGCTGAACAACTGTTCGGAAGCCAGCAGCAGGGCGCCCAACCCGAGTGCCGAAGCGCTGAGCAGGCAGATCGAAGCGAACACGCCACCAAGAAACGCCGGGTAGGAACGGCGCAACCCGTAATTCAGACTGTTGCTAATCATCAGCAACGACAGTGGCCCTGGAATGAGGATCACCACCAGCGCAGCGCCGCTGAACAGCAGCCAGGTTTCCAGACTCATCACTTTGCTCCTTTTTTGTTGTAATCAAGAATGTGCAAAAGCCCCACCCGCAAGGGTGAGGCTGATGTAAAGCGTGAACCGCGTGCGGTTTACAAGAAGATGAACTTGGCGATGAAGATCGCGCAGAGCACCCACAGGCTGACCGAAATTTCCTTGTACTTGCCAGTGCCGGCCTTCAGCGCCACATAGGTGATGAAGCCCAGCGCGATGCCGTCGGCGACCGAAAAGGTCAGCGGCATCATGATCGCGGTGACGATTGCCGGAATGCTGTCGGTGGCTTCGTCCCATTCGATGTGGGCCATGCCGCCCATCATCAGCATTGCAACGTAAATCAGTGCACCAGCGGTGGCGTAAGCCGGAATCATGCCGGCCAGCGGTGCGAAAAACATTGCCGCTATAAATAGCACACCCACTGTGACTGCGGTAAGACCAGTCCGACCACCCGCAGCGACACCCGCGGCACTTTCCACGTAGCTGGTGACTGGCGGAACACCGACCACAGCGCCGAATACGCTGGAGGCACTGTCGGCTTTCATGGCGCGCGAGAGGTTTTCGATGCGCCCGTCAGCGTTGACCAGGTTGGCGCGCTGAGCCACGCCCATCAGGGTGCCGGCGGTGTCGAACATGTGTACAAAAAGGAAGGCGAGGACCACGCTGATCATGCTGACGTTGAACACGCCGGCGACATTCATCGCCATCCAGGTCGGCGCGAGGCTCGGCGGGGCCGACATGATTCCTTCGTAATGCACCAGACCCAAGCCCCAACCGGCAAGGGTCACGGTGATGATGCTGATGAGGATCGCACCGAACACGCGGTGATAGCTGAGGATCGCGATCATCAGGAAGCAGATCGCAGCGAGCAGCGGGCCGGGCTCGCGCAGGGAGCCGAGTTTGATCAGTGTCGCCGGGCTATCGACGACGATGCCCGCAGTTTTCAGACCGATCAAACCGAGAAATAGTCCGACACCGGCGCCCATCGCATACCGCAGACTGACCGGAATACTGTTGAGCAACCATTCGCGAATCCGCGAGAACGTCAGGATCATGAACAACACACCGGAAACGAATACCGCACCGAGTGCGGTTTCCCAGTTGTAGCCCATGGTGCCGACCACGGTGTAAGTGAAGAACGCGTTGAGGCCCATGCCTGGCGCCAAGCCCACTGGCCAGTTGGCATACAGGCCCATCAGCAGGCAGCCCAGCGCGGCGGCGATGCAGGTAGCGACGAAGGCTGCACCGTGATCGATCCCGGCATCGGCCATGATGTTCGGGTTGACGAAGATGATGTAGGCCATGGTGATGAAGGTTGTCAGACCGGCGATCAGCTCGGTCTTCACCGTGGTGCCATGCAAGGTGAGTTTGAAGATGCGCTCAAGCAAGCCATTGCGTAACGGCGGCGAGAGATCCAGCGGCGATGCTTCGGATTTGCGGCTTTCCACAGCGAGTACTCCTCAAGAGTTTTATTGTTATTTCCAGGGCCGGACCCATGAGGGGTGGCAGCGGCCCTTTGAGGCATACGCGAATTTGTTGACCGCTTGGTCAGGAACTCGCACGCTGTGGATTATGCTTTTGTGTACAAATAAAGCAAATATTGTTTTATGTTTTGTCGACGAAAGTTTTGTCGATAGGGATATATGCGCAGGACTCGAGTGTCTGACAGCGGTGGTGCGTCAGGCGCAGGCGGCCAAAGCGGCGTGAAAACGAATAAACCGGCCATTGGGGCCGGTTTATTTTTGTCTGGATAGTGTGTTGTTTCAGCGGGCCTCATCGCTGGCAAGCCAGCTCCCACAGGTTTTGTAAACGCCACAGATCACTGTGGGAGCTGGCTTGCCAGCGATAGGGCCATCAGCAACACAGAACACCATCACACCGCGGCAAACCGCGTGTTCAGATAATCGATGATCGCGTTGGATTCATACAGCCAGGTGGTCTGGCCGTTCTCTTCGATGCGCAGGCAAGGGACTTTGATCTTGCCGCCCTGTTCCAGCAAGGTCTGGCGATCCAGTTCATTGTTCTTCGCGTCCTTGAGCGCCACCGGCACGTTCAGGCGACGCAGGCTGCGGCGGGTTTTCACGCAGAACGGGCAGGCGTGGAACTGATACAGGGTCAGGTCCTTGGCCGCGGCGTCTACTTGGGCTTGAGCAGCGGCGGGGCGTTGCTTCTTGCCCGGACGGGTCAGGAAGTCAACGAAGATAATCAGTTGGCCGAGGCCGACACGAAGCGCTTTGACGAACACGTTACAAGCCTCACAGGGACATTGAAGAAGGCGCGCAGCTTACCCGATTTTTCACGGACGAAAAAAAACCGGCGATCAACGCCGGTTTTTTCGGTCACGCATTACTTGATCAGGCTGAGAAACTCGCTGCGGGTCGCCGCGTTCTCGCGAAACTCGCCGAGCATCACCGAAGTGATCATCGACGAATTCTGCTTCTCCACACCGCGCATCATCATGCACATGTGCTTGGCCTCGATCACCACGGCAACGCCCAGCGCGCCGGTGACTTGCTGCACCGCATCGGCGATCTGGCGGCTGAGGTTTTCCTGAATCTGCAGACGGCGCGCGTACATGTCGACGATCCGCGCGACCTTCGACAGGCCCAGCACCTTGCCGCTCGGGATGTACGCAACGTGCGCCTTGCCGATGAACGGCAGCAGGTGGTGCTCGCACAACGAGTACAACTCGATGTCCTTGACCAGCACCATTTCGCTGTTATCAGAGCTGAACAGGGCACCGTTGGTGACCTCTTCCAGAGTCTGTTCATAACCGCGGCAGAGGTACTGCATGGCTTTGGCGGCACGCTTTGGCGTGTCGAGCAGGCCCTCGCGGGAAACGTCCTCGCCCAATTGGCCGAGAATCGCGGTGTAATTCTGTTCCAGGGACATGAAACTACCTGTGGGGATTTTCGCAAAGGGCAAGGGTACGGTGGCGGACACAACCCTGCAAGTTCGATGTAACGACGTTATTCGTCGCGACCTTCCATCATCGTGCGTTTGAGCATCACGTAAACCGCCCCGGCGCCACCATGTTTAGCCTGGCACGAGGTAAAGCCGAGTACTTGTGCGTGCTGACGCAGCCAAGTGTTGACGTGGCTTTTGATCATCGGCCGCTTGCCGTCCAGGCGCACAGCCTTGCCGTGGGTGACGCGCACGCAGCGGATTTCGAATTTGGTTGCTTCGGCGAGGAAGGCCCAGAGGGTTTCGCGGGCCTTTTCTACGCTCATGCCATGCAGGTCGAGGCTGCCTTCGAACGGAATCTGGCCGATCTTGAGCTTGCGCATCTGGCTTTCCTGCACCCCGTCGCGCGCCCACATCAACTCGTCTTCCGGGCCGACGTCGATCACGAACTGATCGGACAGGCCGTCAATGATCGTGCTGTCGGTGCGCACGGTGGCCGACTGACGCAGTTTGGCGATCTGGGCGCGGTCGGTCTTCGGTTTGCCGGTGTCGGCGCGATCGTGTTTGATCGGCTTGACGCCGCGCAGCTCGTTTTTGAACAGGGAAAAATCGTCGTCTTGCATGTCAGCCTCCGCGAAGGGCGGCCAGTTTACCCAAGTAGACACAAAACGGCCCGGCAAAAAGCCAGGCCGTTATTCAATCGTGTTTTTTCATCAGGTGTGGCGACATGTTCAGTTCGCGCGATTGCCGTGCGCGACGCCGGCAGCGACGCCAAAGCGCCACGCCGAAATACAGGAACAACAGGCCGACCGCGAGAATGATCGCCGAACCCATCGGTGTTGCGTTCAAGTCGCCAAGCGCAGGCGGGCGCCCCAGCAGGCTGGCGGCACCGGCCATCGCCAGCAGCACGCCGAACGTCGCCAGAATGGCAGCAATCGCCGCGCCAAATCGAAAACGCCAGTTGCTTTGGCCTTTGGGCCGCAAGCGGCGTGCGTCAAATCCATCGGATAACTTCATTCCGACCTTCCTCAATGGGTATCGGCCCTTCGACCGGGAGTTGACCGGGTTGTTCCTGAGGCTAAGACAATTGCGCCAAATGCGAGGCTTTTGCGGATGAGCGGCGGTTTTGCCCGCTCACCGAAGATTGGATCAGACCAGATCCTGAGTCAGCGCGAGCGTGGCGAAGTTGTCCGCCATGATCGCCATTTCCGCTTCCTGCACCTGTTCAGCGCTCAGGACACGGCCCTTGAACGGCAGATCGCGGGTGGCGCAGGCGTCTTCAACCAGGGTGCAGCGGAAACCCAGGTTCTTCGCCGCGCGCACGGTGGTGCTGACGCTGGAATGACTCATGAAGCCGCAGACGATCAGGTCCAGCGATCCAAGGTTCTGCAGTCGTTCCAGCAAGGCAGTGCCGTGGAATGCGCTCGGCAGCAGTTTGTCGATGATCGCTTCATCGCCCTGCGGCTCAAGGCCGGGGATGAATTCGCCACGTTCGCCCTGCGGGTCGAACAGACCGCCGACGGTGCCGAGGTGGCGCACATGCACGATTGGCCGGCCGGCGGCGCGGGCCGCAGCGACAACCTGTTTGATGTTCGCGACCGCCGCGTCCATGCCGCTCAGGGCCAGCGGGCCGCTGAGATATTCTTTCTGGGCATCGATGATGACCACGGTGGCATGGCTCAACGTGGCCGCTGCGTAACCGCGACCGCTGAGTTGAAACATCGTTTTTGGAACGGACATTCTGGGGCTCCTTGGGGTGGGGCTTTTGCGACATTCTCCTCTGGCTGAGCGGTTCTGTGAATCGCTACCATCGTAGGCACCGTCGTTGTTGGCCTGCAGCCTTGTCAAGTTACACGTTCTGTTCAATAGCTGATGGAAAAAATCGAAGAGTCCTACGGTCGCGCAGGTTTTTTCCTGCGTCGTCGTGGCGCGTTTTGGCTGGTAGAATCGCCAGTCGTTTTTTCTGGAGTTCTGCCCCGTGATCACTTCCCGACTTCGTACCCTGCGCGACCACATCCGTTGGGCCGTCAGCCGCTTCCATGGGGAGGATCTGTTTTTCGGCCATGGCACCGACAACGCCTGGGACGAAGCCCGACAGTTGGTACTCGGTGCGTTGCATCTGCCATGGGAAATCGCCGACAGCTACCTCGACTGCGCGCTTGAAGACGACGAACTGGTCAACCTGCAACGCATGCTCAAGCGTCGTATCGAAGAGCGCATTCCAACGGCTTATTTGCTGGGCGAGGCGTGGTTCTGTGGCATGTCATTCATCGTCGATGAGCGCGTGTTGATCCCGCGTTCGCCAATCGGCGAGCTGATCGAAAACCGTTTTGCGCCGTGGATTGGTGAAGAGCCTGCGCGGATTCTCGACCTGTGCACCGGCTCCGGGTGCATCGGTATCGCCTGCGCCTACGAGTTCCAGAACGCCGAAGTGGTGTTGGCCGATCTGTCGTTCGAAGCGCTGGAAGTGGCCAATCAGAACATCGAGCGTCACGGCGTCGATGAGCGTGTGTACACGGTGCAGGGCGATGGTTTCGATGGTTTGCCCGGTCAGCGTTTCGACCTGATCGTGTCGAACCCGCCCTACGTCGATGCGGAAGATTTCGCCGACATGCCGGACGAATATCAACACGAACCCGAACTGGGTCTGGCCTGCGGTGATGACGGTCTGAACCTGGTGCGCCGCATGCTCGCCGAAGCGGCGGATCATCTGACCGAGAAGGGTTTGCTGATCGTCGAAGTGGGCAATAGCCAGGTGCACGTCGATGCGCTGTACCCGGAAGTGGATTTTGCCTGGCTGGAATTCCAACGCGGCGGGCATGGCGTGTTCATGCTGACGGCGGAACAGTGCCGCAATCATCAGGCGTTGTTTGCTTCGCGCGTCTGAATCGCAATTAAGACGCCGCAGTTCTTGTGGCGAGGGAGCTTGCTCCCGCTGGTCTGCGAAGCAGACCCTTAACTTGGCACCACGGTTTTTCCGATAGACCGAGTGCTCAGGTTTTGCGGTCGCTTCGCAACCGAGCGGGAGCAAGCTCCCTCGCCACAGATCAGCGCTGATTCAAAATTTTCAACGGTGCGTTGCAATCCAGATCAACAACCCCGCCTGAAACACCGAAAACGCCACCAGACACGTAATCGTAAAACGCAAACCCGCGTCTTCACGCTTGAACTTGCTGACCTTGTCTTCCTGCACTTTCAGCTTTACTTCCTGCTCGGCCAGATTCTGCTCGGCCTGTTGCAGCATCTGCGCCGCTTCGAGAATCTCGACGATCTGCAGCTTTTCGCTGTTCCAGTCGCCCACTAAATCACTGACCTGCGCCTCTTTGACGCTGCCCTTCAAATGCTGCGCATCGGCATACGCCACGTCAAAACCATGCACGCGCAGAAAGTGATCGCGGCGCAGGCGGGTGTCTTCGTTCAGCGCGTCCTTGTTGTTCAGGTCCATGCCGTCGACGGTGTAGGCGGGCCAGCGTTTCTTGGCCCAAGTGATGCCCTGAGCGGCCATGAAACGGCCGATGCCACGGTTCAGCGGTTCGATCTGCAAGCCGCTGTCCGGACCGAAATGCACGCGTTTGGTCTTGTGATCGACCCACACATCCACAAGATTCTGCTCCTTGCGCACGCGCTGGCCGGGCAGTTTGATCGCCATGCGCATCAGGCTTTGTTCTTTGCTGTTGCGCTCGGCGTAGCCGAATTCGACGAAACGCAGCGGCCGTCCGCCGGTGTTGCGGTCGGTCTTCAGCGGCGCCAGACGGAGCATCTTGTGGTGCTCGACATGAACGTCCGCCCACGGCAGCTCGACCGCTGGCGGCGCGTCTTTTTCAGCGGTGGTGTCGGGTGAAGTCTGGGTATCAGTCATAACGGCGAGATCCTGTCCAAGCCCTGCTTGTCGCCAGCCGGTACGCTGGCGACAAAGGCTTATCGGCCGTTTTCTGCAAGACTGGAGGGGAAACCGTGCTTAACGGGTGCGAATTCCGTCAATAAAGTCGAGGATCTGTGAACCCAGTTCCGCTGCCAGTGGCAGATTCGGGTCTTTATAGGAGGCCAATTGCCGCTTCAGATCATTGGGCACGATGCGCAGCACGTGATTCATGCCTTCGATCAGCGCCAATCTGGCGTCCGGTTTGGCGACTTTGAGCAGTTTCGCGTCATCGACCTGCACCTGAATGTCGTTGCTGCCCTGCACGATCAGCGCCGGCATTTTCAGTTGGGCGAAGGCTGCCGCCGGATCCTGACGGAACAGCGAGATCAGATACGGCTGCACGCTCGGGCGGAAAATCACCTGCAATTGTGCGGGCACGTTGTCGTCAGTGCGCCCGGCCTTGAGGCTGTCGAGCAATTCGTTGCTGCGCAGCATCAGTGGCGGCGGCAGGCGTTGCGACAATTGCTGGCGGATCACTTGATCAACCGGCCGCGCGCTGCCGGACAGGGAAATGACTGCAGCTGCATCGACTTTCGGCGCGGCGAGGCTGGCAATCAACGCGCCTTCGCTGTGGCCGAGCACGATTAACGGTCCGAAACGCGGATCAGCCTTGAGTTTCTGGCCCCAGGCGACCGCATCCGCGACGTAGGCTTCGATGCTCAGATTGCGCTCGTCCGGCGTCACCGCCAGGCTCGCCGCCACGCCGCGCTTGTCGAAGCGCACGCTGGCAATGTTGTGTTTGGCCAGCACCCAGGCCAGCCGTTTGAGGCTGTCGTTGCGTCCGCCGTCCGGATTATTTCCGTCGCGATCGGTAGGACCCGAGCCAGACAGAATCAGGACAACCGGCACAGGCGTGTCGGACTTCGGCAACAACAGCGAGCCGAAAAGTTCGCCGCCATCGGTAGGCAAAGTGATAGGTCGTTGCAGGACAGTCGCCTGAACAAAGCCGCTAAACAGGGTAAGACTCAATATCAAAACTCGCAGCATCATCACGCCATCATTCGCCAAGGTGCCGGTTGGACTCACCAACACCGCTAAGGTTCGAGGATGAACTACTCGGTTAGCCTGCGTATACTGGCGCGCATCAAGAATCAGGTTTGATTTCACGGAGCGTCCTGCATGTCCGGCAATACCTATGGCAAGTTGTTCACTGTCACCACCGCGGGCGAAAGCCATGGTCCGGCGTTGGTCGCCATAGTCGACGGCTGCCCGCCGGGCCTGGAGATTTCCCTCGAAGACCTGCAGCGCGACCTCGATCGCCGCAAGCCGGGCACCAGCCGCCACACCACCCAGCGTCAGGAAGCCGACGAAGTCGAAATTCTCTCCGGCGTGTTCGAGGGGCGCACCACCGGTTGCTCGATTGGCCTGCTGATCCGCAACACCGACCAGAAGTCCAAGGACTACTCGGCGATCAAGGATCTGTTCCGTCCGGCCCACGCCGACTACACCTACCACCACAAATACGGCGAGCGCGATTATCGCGGCGGCGGTCGCAGCTCGGCGCGCGAAACTGCCATGCGCGTAGCGGCCGGGGCGATTGCCAAGAAGTATCTGGCCAGCCAGGGCATCGTCATTCGTGGCTACATGAGCCAGCTCGGCCCGATTGAAATCCCGTTCAAGTCCTGGGACTCGGTGGACGACAACGCGTTCTTCAGCCCCGACCCGGACAAAGTCCCGGAGCTGGAAGCCTACATGGACCAGTTGCGCCGCGATCAGGACTCGGTCGGAGCGAAGATCACCGTGGTAGCCGAAGGCGTGATGCCCGGCCTTGGCGAGCCGATTTTCGACCGCCTCGACGCCGAACTGGCCCACGCGCTGATGAGCATCAACGCAGTTAAAGGCGTGGAAATCGGCGCCGGTTTCGCCTGCGTTGCCCAGCGTGGCACCGAGCACCGCGACGAAATGACCCCGGAAGGTTTCCTCAGCAACAACGCTGGCGGCATTCTCGGCGGCATCTCGTCCGGTCAGCCAATCGTTGCGCATCTGGCGCTGAAGCCAACATCCAGCATCACTACGCCGGGCCGTTCAATCGACGTCCACGGCAACCCGGTGGATGTGATCACCAAGGGCCGTCACGACCCGTGCGTCGGTATTCGCGCTACACCGATTGCCGAGGCGATGATGGCCATCGTGCTGATGGATCATCTGCTGCGGCACCGTGGCCAGAACGCCGATGTGCGCGTGAGCACTCCGGTGCTGGGTCAACTTTAATGGCTGACCTGCAAGCCGCCGCAGTCTGACCGGCGTGGCGGCGCTCCCGTACTGGCGGCTGTCCAGTTTCTATCTGTTCTATTTCGCCTTGCTCGGTTCGACAGCGCCGTTTCTGGCGCTGTACTTCGATCACCTCGGCTTCAGTCCCGCGCGCATCGGCGAGCTGGTGGCAATCCCGATGCTGATGCGCTGCGTGGCGCCGAACATCTGGGGCTGGCTCGGCGACTACACCGGCAAACGCCTGGCCATCGTGCGCTTCGGCGCGGTGTGTACGCTGCTGACCTTCTCGCTGATCTTCGTCAGCAAAAGCTACGCGTGGCTGGCGATGGTCATGGCCTTGCACGCGTTCTTCTGGCACGCAGTATTGCCGCAGTTCGAAGTCATCACGCTGGCACATTTGCAGGGCCAGACCTCGCGCTACAGCCAGATTCGCCTGTGGGGTTCAATCGGTTTCATCATCACCGTGGTCGCGCTCGGTCGCTTGTTCGAATGGCTGAGCCTGGATATCTACCCGGCGGCGCTGGTGCTGATCATGGCCGGCATTGTTCTCAGCAGTTTGTGGGTGCCCAACGCGCAACCGGCGCAGGGCAACCGGTCGAACGGCGATGGCTTTCTCAAACAGCTGCGCAGTCCCGGCGTGCTGGCGTTTTATGGCTGTGTTGCGCTGATGCAAATGAGCCACGGGCCGTATTACACGTTTCTGACGTTGCACCTGGAAAAGCTCGGCTACACCCGAGGCGTGATCGGCATGCTCTGGGCGGTCGGCGTGGTCGCCGAAGTGCTGATGTTCATGGCCATGAGCCGGATTCTCGCGCGCTTCTCGGTACGCCGGGTGCTGATGGCGAGTTTTCTGCTGGCAGCGTTGCGCTGGTTGCTGCTAGGTTCGTTCGCCGAATTCCTTTGGGTTTTGCTGTTCGCTCAGGTGTTGCACGCGGCCACGTTCGGCAGCTTTCATGCGGCTGCCATCCAGTTCGTGCAACGTAGTTTCGGCGCGCGTCAGCAAGGGCAGGGCCAAGCGTTGTACGCGGCGCTGGCCGGAACCGGTGGTGCACTCGGCGCGTTGTATTCCGGCTACAGCTGGAATGCCCTCGGCGCAACATTGACCTTTAGTATTGCCAGTCTCGCAGCGCTCGCCGCTGCCGTTATCATTGCTACCCGAATGCAAGAGGACAGGCCATGAGCCTTACGCGTGAACAGCTCGCTCAGCAAATCGTCGACGCCGGGCGTTTTCTTTATGGTCGCGGCTGGTCGCCAGCCACCAGCAGCAACTATTCGACGCGCCTGTCGCCGAGCGAAGCGCTGCTGACGGTGTCTGGCAAACACAAAGGTCAGTTGGGCCTGGATGACGTGCTCGCTACCGATATGTCCGGCAACAGTCTGGAACCGGGCAAAAAGCCGTCTGCCGAAACCCTGCTGCACACCCAGCTCTATAACTGGCGCGCGGAGATCGGTGCGGTGCTGCACACGCATTCGGTGAATGCCACGGTGCTGTCGCGCCTGACTGCGGAAGATTTCATCGAGTTCGAAGATTACGAACTGCAAAAAGCCTTCAGCGGCATCTCGACCCACGAATCGCGGGTGCGCGTGCCGATCTTCGACAACGATCAGGACATTGCGCGCCTCGCCGCCAAGGTGCAGCCTTGGCTCGACGCCCATCCGGATTGCGTCGGTTACCTGATTCGCGGCCACGGCCTCTACACCTGGGGCGCAGGCATGAACGATGCGTTACGGCAGATCGAGGCCTTTGAATTCTTGTTTGAATGCGAGTTGAAAACCCGCAGCCTGTTGAACCGTTAACGGCAGACTTGCACCCAAGTCGCCAACCGCCTGATGCAGCGCTACGCCCGACCGGTGACCACAAACCGGACGGCGCGGCCGTTACCGAGGAATCGCCCCATGAGCAGCCTGTCCGTTTATCACATCTCCAGTCCTGAAGTGCCGAACAAGGTGCTGACCCATCTCGAAGACATCGCCTCGACGCTCGCCGAGCAGGGCGTGCGCTTTGACCGCTGGCAAGCCGCGGCGAAGATTCAGCCTGGCGCCAGTCAGGAAGAAGTGATCGGCGCTTACAAAGAACAGATCGACAAACTGATGACCGAACGCGGTTACATCACCGTCGATGTCATCAGCCTGAACAGCGATCACCCGCAAAAAGCCGAACTGCGCGCCAAGTTCCTCGAAGAGCACCAGCACGGCGAGGACGAAGTACGATTTTTCGTCGCCGGGCGTGGCCTGTTTACCTTGCACATCGACGATTACGTGTACGCCGTGCTCTGCGAGAAGAACGATCTGATTTCAGTTCCGGCCGGCACCAAGCACTGGTTCGACATGGGCGAGCATCCGCACTTCGTGGCGATCCGTCTGTTTAACAACCCGGATGGCTGGGTTGCCAAATTCACCGGCGAAGACATCGCCGGTCGTTTCCCGCGTCTGGAGGACTGAGTAGATGTCGATCAAAGTCATTCTCACCGATATCGAAGGCACCACCAGCGCAGTAAGTTTTGTGTTCGATGTGCTGTTTCCGTATGCGGCCAAACACCTGCCGGACTTTGTGCGCCACAACGCCGAGCGTGCCGATGTCGCCGAGCAATTGGACGCCGTGCGCCGTGACAGCAATGAGCCGCAGGCCGACGTTGAACGTGTCGTTGAAATCTTGCTGAGCTGGATCGCCGAAGATCGCAAAGCCACGCCGCTCAAGGCATTGCAAGGCATGGTCTGGGAGCAGGGTTATCAGGCCGGGCAGTTGCAGGGGCATGTTTACCCGGACGCTGTTGAAGCGTTAAAGCGCTGGCATCAGGCCGGTTATCAACTGTTTGTGTATTCGTCCGGCTCGATCCAGGCGCAGAAGCTGATTTTCGGCTGCTCGGAAGCGGGCGATCTGACGCCGCTGTTCAGCGGTTACTTCGACACCACTTCCGGGCCGAAGCGAGAGGCGCAGTCTTACAGCAACATCCAGCGAGCGATTGGCGTTGAAGCGCAGGAGATTCTGTTTCTGTCGGATATCGTCGAAGAGCTGGATGCCGCTCAGTCAGCGGGTATGCAGACCTGCGGTCTGGCCCGTGAAGGCGGGGAGTTGGCAGGGCATGTGACGGTCGATAGCTTCACCGGGATCGAACCGGAAGCTTTCTAGTCCCACAGGTTTTAGAACCACCCACAAAAAAACAGGCCGTGAAGCGAAAACTTCACGGCCTGTTTGTTTACAGCGAATTGATTACAGCGAGTGATAAGTCGGCAGGGCAAAACGCTGCTGGCTTTGCAGCATGGCAATTTGCGGCAGCTCGCTGGCTTGTTCAGCCAAGTCACGACGAATCGCGCTGATCGCCCAAGACAGTTGGTCGCCGGCATGCAACTGCTGATAAGTCAGGGCACGTTTAAACGTCTTGCCGTCGGCGCTGCGCAGGGTCAACAGAATCCCGCCATCAGGACGTGGCGCAGTGGTGACGTCGAAGTTGGAGAACAGCGAGGTAAATTTTTCTTGAATCAGGCTCATGTTTTTCAGCTCCGTATGCACTTGAATGGCAAGCATGCATAGAGAGTTGCAGTGATTGTGCCAGCACTGATATTTTTAAAAACCTATATAAATCAACAAGTTAAAAATTAGTTAATTTCTAAAGCTCGTGCAATCTGCATGAATGGCCATCGTGCATCCTGCATTTTGCGTGATCGACCTCCAATTAACGGAACCAAACCGCACCCTCGCGATCTCCCACTCGCTAACGCGCCTGGCGGATACAAAACATTGCAAAAACCGCATGTACAGCCCGAGAAGCGCTGACGTACTTTCAGCCTCAACCTTCGCTCGCAAGTGCCGGTTGCCTCACTCGATTGCCCGACAATAAAAATCCGATCTGCACGCCAGGGTCGAACGGGAGCTGCCATGCGTCACGCGTCAAACGACACGATTACCTGGGGCATGATGCTCCGCAAGCTGCCGACCATCGCCAAAGCCATCCCACGGCTGGTCAAAGGCATGAAGGCGGCCAACGTCAAGGATCCGACCCAAACCTGTGGCTTGGGTTTCACCTTCGAGCAAGCGACCCTGCGCAATCCCGACGGCCCCGCGTTGTTGGCCGGTGATGTGCTGCTGAGTTACGCACAGGTCAACCAGTGGGCCAATCGCATCGCGCATTACCTGATCGGGCAGGGCGTCAGCAAAGGTGATGTGGTGGCGGTGTTCATCGAGAACCGTCCGGAATTACTGGTGACCATTCTGGCACTGGCCAAGGTCGGCGCGGTCAGCGCGCTGCTGAACACCTCGCAGACCCGCGATACGTTGATTCACAGCGCGAACCTGGTAGCTCCGGTGGCCATCGTGGTCGGCGAAGAATTGCTGCCGGCCTTCGCGGCAATTCGCGAGCAAGTATCGATCGCCCCCGCACGCACCTGGTTCGTTGCCGATCAGGACACCTTCAGCCATCCAGGCACCGCGCCTGAGGGCTACGTCAATCTGATCAGCGCCAGTGCCGATGCATGCAGTGACAACCCGGCCAGCAGCCGGCAGATTTTTTTCGACGATCCGTGTTTCTACATCTACACCTCCGGCACCACAGGGCTGCCCAAGGCCGGCGTGTTCAAGCACGGCCGCTGGATGCGCAGCTCGGCGAGTTTCGGCATGATCGCCCTGAACATGCGCCCGGACGATGTCGTCTACTGCACTTTGCCGCTGTATCACGCCACTGGCTTGTGCGTTTGCTGGGGTTCGGCGATCAGCGGCGCCTCGGGCTTCGCAATCCGCCGCAAGTTCAGCGCCAGCCAGTTCTGGAGCGATGTGCGGCGTTACCGGGCGACCACCATCGGCTACGTCGGCGAATTGTGTCGCTATCTGGTCGATCAACCGGCCAGCGCCGATGACAATCGCCACGACGTGCGCAAGATGATCGGCAACGGCTTGCGTCCCGGTGCCTGGGCCGAGTTCAAGACGCGATTTGCCGTTGAACACATTTGCGAGTTGTATGCGGCCAGCGACGGCAACATCGGCTTCACCAACATCCTCAATTTCGACAACACCATCGGCTTCTCCTTGATGGCGTGGGAATTGGTGGCCTACGACCATGAAACCGGCGAGCCGACGCGCGGCGGCAATGGCTTCATGCGCAAGGTCGGCAAGGGCGAGCAGGGCTTGTTGCTGGCGCGGATCGACGACAAGGCGCCGCTCGACGGCTACACCGACCCGCAGAAAACCGCCAAAGTCGTTTTGCACGACGTGTTTAGCCGTGGCGACCGTTTCTTCAACACCGGCGATCTGCTGCGCAACATTGGTTTCGGCCATGCGCAGTTTGTCGATCGTCTCGGCGACACTTACCGCTGGAAGGGTGAAAACGTCTCGACCACTGAAGTCGAAAACCTGCTGCTGCAACATCCAAATATCTGCGAAGCCGTGGCCTATGGCGTGGAAATCCACAACACCAACGGCCGCGCTGGTATGGCCGCGATCACACCGACCGAATCCCTCGCGACGCTGGATTTCGCCGAATTGCTGGCGTTCGCCCGGCAACGTATGCCGGCCTATGCGGTGCCGCTATTTCTGCGGGTGAAGGTGAAAATGGAAACCACCGGCACCTTCAAATACCAGAAAACCCGCCTGAAAAACCAAGGCTTCGACCCGGCGCTGGTCAGCGACGATCCGGTTTATGCGTGGTTGCCGGGGAGCGAAACGTACGTGCAGGTCACCGATCAGGTCATGGCAGAAATCCGCGCGGGCAAATACCGTTATTGAAATTGGCTATGCGCGCGCATGAAAAAAAGTGGGTGACAGCTTCTGTCGCGCTCGGGAAACTGTCTGCTTTCCGATTGACCGAAAGTGGAGTGACCCATGTCCGAGCAAAGCCGCCAGATGACCCCTGAAGAAGCTGCTGAATTCACCGAGCAGGTATTCGACAAGGCGCGCGCCGGTGACGCAGAGATGCTTGATCGCCTGATCACCGCCGGTCTGCCGGTGAATCTGAGCAACAGCAAGGGCGACACTTTGTTGATGCTCGCCGCTTATTACGGGCATCTGGACGCGGTGCAAGTGCTGCTTAAACACCACGCTGACCCGGAACAACGCAATGGCAGCGGCCAAAGCCCGATTGCCGGTGCGGCGTTCAAAGGAGACCTGCCGGTGGTCAAGGCGCTGGTGGAAGGTGGTGCGCAAATCGAAGGTTCTTCGTTCGACGGCCGTACCGCGTTGATGATGGCGGCGATGTTCAACCGCGTTGAAATCGTCGACTACCTGATCAGCCAAGGCGCCGACCCGAAAGCCAAGGATGCCAATGGCATTACCGCGCTCGACGCGGCCAAGACCATGGGTGCGGTCGATACCACGGCGCAGTTGCAAAAGCTGCTGGGCTGACGCCTTCGGGCTGGAACCGACTGTGGCGAAGTCGAGAATGCGCTATCCTTCGCGCCCGCAAAATCTCCCTTCGTCACAGGATCCGCCCACATGAAAGCCGCACTCGTCGAACTCATCAGCAAAATCAGCTCCGGCTGCATGGGCGAGGACGAGATCCTGAAGGTCGCCGACGAAGCAGCGCAGGCCTATGCCGATGCCGACGCTTTCCTGACCGCCAACCCCGACATCAATTACGACGATGACTTCCCGATTCCATTGGGCGAGTGGGTGGTGGTCGGCAGTCTGCCGGAGACCGTGCTGTTCCAGGCCGACACTTACGTTGATCTGTTCGCGCAGATCGTCGCGTCGTTCGGCCCGGGCGTCGAGTTCAACATCAAACCTAAACAACTGGCCAAGACCGAAGCGCTGACCGCGCTCAACCGTATCCAGGTGCAGATGAGCAGCCTGAACAAGGAAAACGGCGGTTACACACTGGTCAACTTCAGCCAGTTGCTCGACGACGAGCTGCAAATGGTGTTGGTGCACGGCAACGACGTGCCACGCGTGCTGGAACTGTGCGCCGAAGTCGGCATCGCCGTCGCGCCGTCGCTGGAAGCCTTGAAGATCGCAATTCACGTCTGAACGCAATAAAACGGAACCCTCGTCAGGCCCGTCTATCCTAAAGGTGCTTGCCACTCACAACGGAGCGACACCATGGGTTCCACGTTCAATGGCCTGATCGGCCTGATCATTCTCGCCCTCGACATCTGGGCCATCATCAACGTGCTGAAAAGCGGCGCCTCGACAGGCATGAAAATCGTCTGGGTGTTGCTGATCATCCTGCTGCCGGTGCTGGGCCTGATTATCTGGGCGATCGCCGGACCACGCGGGAATGTGCGGATCTGACGCTGATCCTGAGCACACCGCAACCCCCTGTAGGAGCTGCCGAAGGCTGCGATCCTTTGATCTTGCTTTTGAAAATCTACGTCAAAAGATCGCAGCCTGCGGCAGCTCCTACAGGGATTGCGGCATGCCGATGAACTGAGGTTCGACCTGTCATGTTCGGCAACGTAGAATGCGCGCCTTTCCCGGGCAATTGTCCCCACGATTGGCGCCCGCGCATTCATCGGAGCACTTCACCATGAGCGACATCAAGACCAGCGAATACCTGGAAACCCTCTACGAAGGCTACGGCCAGCGTTTTCGCATGGAAAAACTGCTGCACGAAGTGCGCACCGAGCACCAGCACCTGGTGATTTTCCAGAACCCGCGCATGGGCCGGGTGATGGCGCTGGACGGCGTGATCCAGACCACTGAAGCCGACGAATTCATCTACCACGAAATGCTCACTCACGTGCCAATCCTCGCCCACGGCGCGGCCAAGCGCGTGCTGATCATCGGCGGCGGTGACGGCGGCATGCTGCGCGAAGTGACCAAGCACGGCGGTGTCGAGCACATCACCATGGTCGAGATCGACGGCACCGTAGTAGATATGTGCAAAGAGTTCCTGCCGAACCATTCCAAAGGCGCCTACGACGATCCACGTCTGAATCTGGTAATCGACGACGGCATGCGCTTCGTTGCGACCACCACCGAAAAATTCGACGTGATCATTTCCGACTCCACCGACCCGATCGGGCCGGGCGAAGTGCTGTTCTCGGAAAACTTCTATCAGGCCTGCCACCGCTGCCTGAACGAGGGCGGCATTCTCGTGACCCAGAATGGCACGCCGTTCATGCAGATCGAAGAAGTCAAAACCACTGCTGGGCGCCTGCGCAGCCTGTTCCCGGACTGGCACTTCTATCAGGCTGCCGTGCCGACCTACATCGGCGGTTCGATGACTTTTGCCTGGGGTTCGACCAACCCGGCCTATCGCAAACTGAGCCGTGAAACCCTGCAACAGCGCTTCATCGGCAGCGGCATCGTCACCCGTTACTACAACCCGGAAATCCACATCGGTGCTTTCGCCTTGCCACAGTACGTGCTGCAAGCGGTGAACAAACCAAGCAACGACTAGACAAATCCCGGGATTCCTGTGGCGAGGGAGCTTGCTCCCGCTTGAGTGCGCAGCACTCACAAAATCTGCGATGGACGTCAGATTTTGGGGGCCGCTTCGCAGCCCAGCGGGAGCAAGCTCCCTCGCCACAAAAGCCTCGCCCCGGATTGGATGATGTTTTTTTCATCGTCACTCGGTGTAAAGGTTTTGAACGATCATTCCTGACAAAAGTCGAGATAGAGGTAAGCCCATTTGCGGGTTTGATCTAGGAGGCTCCGATGTCCAAGTGGAAAGTCACTTTCGTGGATGATCATGGTGAAGTAGTCGACGAGGTCTTCGAGTGTGAAGAGTGCCCGGATCACGAGCACGCCGCCAAACTCATCAAGGAACGGTTCCTGCCTGTCGCCGCCGAACTGGATCTGAACGATCTGGAAGGCCGCACCACCGATGCCGGCGTCAAAAGTCTCAAGACCCAGAACAGCATTGAAATCCGCAGCATTACTCCCGTCTGAAATCTTTTTGTCACTTCAATCACCAGGCCTTGGCAGCGGCTCTATCTTGGGGCTACTCTGCAGGCGAGATCAGCGAAGAATCGCTAAGGTCTGGTCTTCTCAGCTACATGCTTGTGTCCCGTTGGCAATCTGTTGCCGTCGTACTTTGGCCGTCAGGCCGCTGCAGGGAATACGGAAAGTCTATCCATCAAATGTGAGGGGGACGATTCATGAGCACAGCCTATCAAGAAGACATCAGCAGCAGCGTGCTGCGCCGAATGAAGGAAGGCGGTTTCGATTTCTCCAGGTTTCATCCGATCGAGTTCTACGCACTGTTTCCGGACGAGGAGAGCGCGCGTACAGCCGCCGATCAGTTTTGCGGTGAGTCCATCAATGCACAGATCAGCGCGCGTGATGACGGCGCATGGTGTCTGGAATTGAGCAAAGTGATGTACGCCACCTACGGCGGCATTGGCGATTTCGAGCAGTACCTTGGCGCCGTCGTTGAACCGCTTGGCGGTATCATCGAAGGCTGGGGCGTGAAGCAGGAGGTGCGAAATCGGCATCGTCTGCATTGATCCCGCAACATCGACACTGAATAACGGCTGACCTTTGGGTCGGCCGTTTTTGTTTTCGGCGGCAGGAAATCTCTCGCGGAAAAACGCTGAAACAACAGTCGCCGGGCAGTGAAATCAACTCTGACTATGCTGGTGACAGGCGATTGCACTGCGTCGCAATGAAGCGGGGGCTGACGAGTTGGGGCATTTGTCGCACAGGAATGGTGCGGCGGTTGCAGCGTGAATATCCAACCGATTGAAATCAAAGCGTTTCTGCCGATGGCACGGGCCTTGCGAAGGCTCGTAGGTCCGGGTGACAAGGAGTACGGCATGATCCGCACCTATTTTGATGAGATGTACGATGCCGGCGGCGTGGTTCGCCCGCATTATCGGGAGTTCGCCCGTTGGTTGGCCGAGACCCCTGACGAGCTATTGGCCCAGCGGCGACGCGAGGCCGATCTGCTGTTCCATCGCGCCGGAATTACCTTCACGCTCTACGGCGATGAGCAGGGCACCGAGCGCCTGATCCCTTTCGATACGATTCCGCGCAGCATCCCCGCCAGCGAGTGGCGGATCGTCGAGCGCGGCTGTATTCAGCGGGTCAAGGCGCTGAACATGTTCCTCGCCGACCTGTATCACGAGCAGCGCATCATCAAGGCCGGCATCATCCCGGCCGAACAGGTGCTGGCCAACGAGCAATATCAGTTGGCGATGCAAGGGCTGGATCTGCACCGCGATATCTACTCGCACATTTCCGGCGTCGATCTGGTGCGCGATGGCGATGGTACCTACTACGTACTCGAAGACAATCTGCGTACTCCGAGCGGCGTGAGCTACATGCTTGAAGACCGCAAGATGATGATGCGTCTGTTCCCCGAACTGTTCGCCGCGCAACGCATCGCGCCCATCGATCACTACCCGAACCTGCTGCTCGACACTCTGAAAAGCTCCAGCCCGATCGATAACCCGAGCGTGGTGGTGCTGACACCGGGACGCTTCAACAGCGCGTTTTTCGAGCATGCATTCCTCGCCCGGGAAATGGGCGTCGAACTGGTCGAAGGCGCTGATCTGTTCGTGCGTGACGACAAGGTTTTCATGCGCACCACCGACGGCCCGAAATCCGTGGACGTTATTTACCGCCGGCTCGACGATGCGTTCCTCGATCCGCTGGCGTTCAATCCGGATTCGATGCTCGGTGTGCCGGGGCTGCTGTCGTCCTACCGCTCCGGCAACGTGGTGCTGGCCAATGCGATTGGCACTGGTGTCGCGGACGACAAGTCGGTGTATCCGTTTGTCACCGACATGATTCGTTTCTATCTCGACGAAGAACCGATCCTGAAGAACGTGCCGACCTGGCAATGCCGCAACCCGTCTGAACTTTCCCATGTGCTGGCCAATCTCCCGGATCTGGTCGTCAAGGAAACCCAGGGTTCCGGTGGTTACGGGATGTTGGTCGGGCCGGCCTCGACCACGGCGGAAATCGACGCCTTTCGCGAGCGGATCAAAGCCAAGCCTCACGCGTACATCGCGCAACCGACGCTGTCACTGTCGACCTGTCCGACCTTTGTCGAAAACGGTATTGCGCCACGCCATATCGACTTGCGTCCGTTCGTATTGTCCGGCCGCGAAACCCGGGTCGTACCCGGCGGTTTGACCCGGGTCGCGCTGCGCGAAGGCTCTCTGGTGGTGAATTCCTCCCAGGGTGGCGGAACCAAGGACACCTGGGTGGTCGAGGATTGAAGGAAGCCTGTCATGTTAAGTAGAACTGCCTCGGATCTGTATTGGATGTCGCGTTACCTGGAGCGGGCGGAAAACCTCGCGCGGATGCTCGACATCAGTTATTCACTGTCGCTGATGCCGCAGGACGGCCGTGGCGACGGCCTGCACGAACTCGCCATGCCGCTGCTGATCACCGGCACTCTCGACGATTACCTGGAGCGCCACGGCGAGTTGCACGCCGAACGCCTGCTGCATTTCTTCGCGCTGGATGCGGCCAACCCGGCCAGTATTTACAGCTGCCTGGGCTCGGCGCGGGCCAGTGCGCACGCGGTGCGCGGACGAATCACCGCTGACATGTGGGAAAACATCAACTCCACCTGGCTGGAGATTCGCGGGATCGCCGAACAGGGCCTCAGCCGTTATGGCATGAGCCGCTTTTGCGAGTGGATCAAGGAGCGTTCGCACCTGTTTCGCGGTGCGTCCTACGGCACGATCATGCGCAACGATGCATTTCGCTTCATTCGTCTGGGGACGTTTATCGAGCGCGCGGACAACACGCTGCGCTTGCTCGACGCGCGTTATGAAATGGCTGGCGATCAGGCCGAAGCGGTCAGCGATGGCACCGCGCACGCTTACTACCAATGGAGTGCGTTGTTGCGCGCTCTGTCTTCCTTTGAGGCCTACACCGAGATCTACCGCGACGCACCCGGCGCCCGGCATGTCGCCGAGCTGCTGCTGTTGCGCGCTGACGTACCGCGTTCGCTGCGCGCCTGCACCGAAGAAATCGACCAGATACTCGCGCAGTTACCGGGTGCCAATGGCCGCCCCGCACAACGGCTGGCGGCCGAAATGGACGCACGCCTGCGCTACACCGGCATCAACGAAATCCTCGAAGAAGGCCTGCACGCCTGGCTCACCGAATTCATCCCGCTGGTGCGCCAGTTGGGCAACGCCATTCACAGTTCCTACCTGGAGGCTGCATGAGACTTTCCATAAGCCACGAGACCACCTATCACTATGAAGATAAGGTGCGGGCGAGCATCCAGTACCTGCGACTGACACCCCACGACAGCGAGCGCCAGCACGTGCTGAGCTGGCAACTCGACCTGCCGCGCCCGGTGCGCGCGCAGCTCGATCCGTTCGGCAACATCCTGCATGTACTGACCATGGACGAGCCGCACGAAGCGATCATCATCGGTGCTCGCGGTCAGGTCGATATCGATGAATTGCGCGAAGCCGAGCATGAGAGCCAGTCGGCGCTGCCGTTTCTGCGCTTCACCCGGTTGACCGAAGCTGACGAAGCCCTGCGCGGGTTTGCGAAAAAATCCTGCAAACAACGCCGCGACCGTACTGCGCTGATCGACTTGATGCATGGTTTGAACCAGCACATGACTTACACGCCGGGCTCAACCGAAGTCGATACCAGCGCCTCGGAAGCATTCGCCGGGCGTGCCGGGGTTTGTCAGGATCACACCCATGCGTTTCTCGCTTGCGCGCGCAGCCTCGGGATTCCGTCGCGCTATGTGTCGGGCTATCTGTACAGCGAAGATTGCGAGCACTTGGCCAGTCACGCTTGGGCCGAGGCCTGGCTCGATGACGCGTGGTACAGCTTTGACGTGACCAACCAACTGGCACGGCCGGAGCGGCACCTGAAACTGGCGGTGGGTCTGGATTATCTCGACGCCTGCCCGGTACGCGGCATGCGTCGGGGCGGCGGGTGTGAGCAGATGCATGCGAAGGTGTTCGTGTCGCCGACGCCGGTGATCTCGGTGCAACAACAATAAATCCGGGATACCGCATCGCTGGCAAGCCAGCTCCCACAGGATTACCGCTGTTTCAAAATCGGCGCATACCCTGTGGGAGCTGGCTTGCCAGCGATGAGGCCGGTAATCACACCCTAAGGCTTATGGCTTGGCTTTGCGCCCGGCCATGTGCTGCAAATACCCCACCAGTAACTGCAAATCTCCGTCAGGCAACACCTGCGCGGAAAACCCCGGCATCTTAGCCTGTGGCCACTGACGCAAACTCTGCGGATCCCGAATGTAGCGCTTGAGAAAATCCGCCCCGAAATATTCGGTCGGGTTGTACGGAATGTTCAGATCCGGCCCAAATTGCGCATCCCCTGCGCCATTCAAGCGATGGCAGGCCAGACAATTTTTCTGGAACAACGCAAAGCCCTGATTCACCGGGTCATCAGCCTTCAACGCGGGATCCGGCAGCAGGGCAGGGAAGCGCTCGGCCACCGGCGCCATGCGCTTGATGCTCGCCACTTCGAACGGCCACTGCTCCGGGCTGATGTTGCCGGCCTGCGGATCGGTCCACACCAGATAGAACGGCCCGGCGCTGTGCTTGCCTTCCGACAGCGGCGGCCACGGATCGGCCGGATCTTCGATCGCCAGCCAGGCTCGCGCACCTTGCGTATTGAGCAACGGTGCGGCGGTTATCTCCGCAGCAAAACCGTCCAGTGCGACAGCTTGCAGGTGATCTTGCGGTTTGATTCCGGTCAGCAGGCTGGCCAAAGGCACGGCGCGATAAGTCATGTCCTTCTTGTAGGACACGTCATTTTTGATGGTGAGGGTTTGTACCTGAGGATGCTTGAGCAACTCCTCGGTCTGCCAGGTGCGGCTGGTTGCGCCCAGCTCCAGATTCAGCTGTGCGGCAGACAAGGGCATGCTCAGCAGCATGGCCCCGAACACAATGAGCGCTTTCAAATGATCGTCGTCGATGTCGTGGAAGTGCACGAAGGTTGGCACAGCCACGCTGGCCCGGGTAGCGGGCCAAGGACATTTTCGGTGGCAATGAAAGACCTGCCGCTGGAATCAGCCGATGACCTTGGTCAGATTCGGCAAAATCAACAACAGCGTCGTGGCGAAAAGAATGAGGCCTGCTTGACGAACTTTCGGTTGCTTGAACATGGCTTGACCGCCTTTTTTGTTATTTCCTGATACTTGCCTGCATATCCATGACGGCAAGTGCTGCACTTCCTGTTTAGTACGCCTGCCTCGGCAAAACCCGACGACAACGGCGTACATCTTCACCTTAGAGCCCACGTCACACTTGGCTTAGATCCATTTCGTATGGATCTCAAGCACAAAGCGATTAAAAACACATGAGGCCCATTGCCAGCTTCTTTGTCGCCCTTTTGCTAGACCGCTCGCTGACGTGAACCGGTTCACCAAACGGCGGATGACCGTCCGTCTGAGCGTGCGCGTCAACGTCATTGAGCGCTGTGGTCATTGAATCCGCGACGTGCAAAGCCAAGAGTGGCAGCAAGTATTTCACTCACCGCACAGGTTCGAGGCCGTCATGACCCAAGCTTTGATATTCGACGCGTTACGCACTCCCCGTGGCAGAGGCAAGGCCGATGGCGCCCTGCACAGCGTCAAACCGGTCGATCTGGTGGCCGGGTTGCTGACGGCGTTGCAGGCGCGCACGGCGCTGGACACCAGCCAGGTCGATGACGTGGTCCTCGGTTGCGTTACGCCGATTGGCGATCAAGGCTCGGACATCGCCAAAACCGCTGTGCAAGTGGCCGATTGGGACGTCAGCGTTGCTGGAGTGCAGATCAATCGTTTCTGCGCTTCGGGACTTGAGGCGGTGAACCTTGGCGCGATGAAAGTGCGCTCGGGGTTCGAGGACCTGGTGGTGGTCGGCGGCGTCGAATCGATGTCGCGCGTACCGATGGGCAGCGACGGAGGGGCGTGGGCGCTGGATCCGGCGACCAACTTGCACGGGCATTTCACCCCGCAGGGCGTGGGCGCCGACCTGATCGCCACCATTGAAGGCTTCAGTCGGCAGGACGTCGATGCCTACGCGCTGTACTCGCAACAGAAAGCTGCGCGCGCCCGCGCGGACGGCTCGTTCAACAAGTCGCTGGTGCCGGTGCAGGATCAGAACGGCATCATCCTGCTCGATCACGATGAGTTCATCCGCGCTGAATCGACCCTCGAAGGCTTGGGCAAGCTCAAACCGAGTTTCGAAATGATCGGCCAGATGGGCTTCGATGCCACCGCGTTGCGGGTTTATAGCCATATCGAGCGGATCAACCACGTACACACACCGGGTAACAGTTCCGGGATCGTCGACGGCGCGGCGCTGATGCTGATCGGCTCCGAAGCCAAGGGCCGTGCGCTGGGGTTGCAGCCGCGGGCGCGGATCGTCGCCACGGCGGTGACCAGCACTGACCCGACCATCATGCTCACCGGCCCGGCGCCGGCCACGCGCAAGGCGCTGGCGAAAGCCGGGTTGCGCGTTGAGGACATCGACCTGTTCGAGGTCAACGAGGCGTTTGCTTCGGTGGTGTTGAAATTCATCAAGGACATGGCGGTCGACCCGGACAAGGTCAACGTCAATGGCGGCTCGATTGCCATGGGCCACCCGCTGGGCGCCACCGGTTGCGCGATCCTCGGCACCTTGCTCGATGAACTGGAAGCGCGGCGCTTGCGCTACGGCCTGGCGACGCTGTGTGTCGGCGGCGGCATGGGCATTGCCACCATCATCGAACGCCTCTGAGCCCCGGACCTTAAGGAAAACTGTCATGACCCAAGCCATTCGTTACGAAAAAGGCCAGGACGGCATCGTGGTGCTGACCATCGACATGCCGGGCCAGAGCGCCAACACCATGAACGCGGTGTACCGCGAGGCCATGGCCGAGTGCGTTGCTCGCCTGGTGGTGGAGAAAGATGCGATTGCCGGTGTGATCATCACCTCGGCCAAGAAAACTTTTTTTGCCGGCGGCGACCTCAATGAGTTGATCAAAGTCGGCAAGCCGGAAGCCAAAGCCTTCTATGACATGGTGCTGACCCTCAAGGCCCAGTTGCGCACGCTGGAAACCCTCGGCAAACCGGTGGTTGCGGCGATCAACGGTGCGGCACTGGGTGGCGGTTGGGAAATCTGTCTGGCCTGCCACTATCGGATCGCACTGGACAACGCCTCGGTGCAACTCGGCTTGCCGGAAGTCACCCTCGGCCTGCTGCCGGGCGGCGGCGGGGTGGTGCGGATGGTGCGCATGCTCGGCATCGAAAAATCTCTGCCTTATCTGCTCGAAGGTAAGAAAGTACGCCCGCAGCAGGCGTTGCAGGCCGGTCTGATCGATGAACTGGCGGCGGATCGTGATGAGCTGCTGGCCAAGTCGCGGGCATGGATTCTGGCCAATCCTGCGGCGGTACAACGCTGGGATGTGAAGGGGTATCAGATTCCCGGCGGTACTCCGTCGAACCCGAAAGTCGCGCAGATGCTGGCAATCGCGCCGTCGATCCTGCGCGCGAAAACCCAGGGTACGTTGCCGGCGCCGGAGAAAATTCTCTGCGCGGCAGTGGAGGGCGCGCAGGTGGATTTCGATACCGCGCATCTGATCGAAACCCGTTACTTCACCGAGTTGACCACCGGGCAGATTTCGAAAAACCTGATCGGCACCTTCTGGTTTCAACTGAACGAGATCAACGCTGGCGGCTCGCGTCCGCAAGGTATTGCGCCTTACGTGACGCAGCGCGTGGGCGTGCTCGGCGCCGGGATGATGGGCGCGGGGATTGCCTTCGTCAGCGCTTCGGCCGGCATTGATGTAGTGCTCAAAGACGTCAATATTGCTGCTGCAGAGAAGGGCAAGGCGCATTCGGCGGCGTTGCTCGACAAAAAAGTCGCTCGCGGCCAATTGACCGCCGAACAACGTGAAGCGGTGCTGGCGCGGATTCAGGTCACTGAAAGCGATGCCGATCTGGCGGGGTGTGATCTGATCATTGAAGCGGTGTTTGAAGATCGTCAACTCAAGGGCAAGGTCTCGGCGGCCGCGCAACAGGTTGTCGGTGCTGACGCTGTGATCGCCTCCAATACCTCGACCTTGCCGATCACTGGTCTGGCGGCTGCCGTACCGGATCAGAGCAAATTCATCGGTCTGCACTTCTTCAGTCCGGTGGAAAAAATGCCGCTGGTGGAAATCATCAAGGGCGCGCAAACCAGCGACGAAACCCTGGCGCGTGGCTTCGATTTCGTCCTGCAGATCAAGAAGACGCCGATTGTGGTCAACGACAGTCGCGGCTTCTTTACCTCGCGGGTGTTCGGCACCTTTACCAACGAAGGCATCGCCATGCTCGGCGAAGGCGTCAGCGCGCCGATGATCGAGACCGAAGCGCGCAAGGCCGGCATGCCGGTCGGGCCTCTGGCAATCTCCGACGAAGTTTCCCTCAGCCTGATGAGCCATATCCGTCAGCAAACGGCCAAAGACCTGCAAGCAGAAGGGAAACCTCTGATTGAGCACCCGGCCTTCGCCGTGATTGACTTGCTGCTCAACGAATACAAGCGGCCGGGCAAAGCCGCAGGAGGCGGCTTCTATGAGTACCCGGCCGGTGGCCAGAAGCATTTGTGGTCCGAGCTGAAAGCCCGTTTCGAAAAGGCTGACGGGCAGATTTCACCGAAGGACGTGCGTGATCGACTGCTGTTCGTGCAAGCCATCGAAACCGTGCGTTGTGTGGAGGAGGGCGTGTTGACCTCGACCGCGGATGCCAACGTCGGCTCGATCTTCGGCATCGGTTTCGCCGCATGGACTGGCGGTGCGTTGCAGTTCATCAATCAGTACGGGGTGAAGGATTTCGTCGCGCGCGCGCAATATCTGGCCGAGCAATACGGCGAGCGTTTCGCTCCGCCAGCGCTGTTGCTGGAAAAAGCCGCCACAGGCGAACTGTTCTGACGGGATGAAGTGAGCGTTTCAGGGCTTGCCTTGCTGGCTGGTTTCAAGGCAGGCTCTGGGGTGTGCATTATTCCCATCACGTGTCAGGAATTTTTTATGTCGCTACGCATCTGCATTCTGGAAACCGACATCCTGCGGCCGGAACTGATCGATCAATATCAGGGCTACGGGCAGATGTTCCAGCGCCTGTTCTCGCAGCAACCGATTGCCGCCGAGTTCACCGTGTACAACGTGATGCAGGGCGAGTATCCGAGCGATGATCTGACCTTCGATGCGTATCTGGTCACCGGCAGCAAGGCCGATTCGTTCGGCACGGATCCGTGGATTCAAACGCTCAAGGAATACCTGCTGACCCGCTATGAGCGCGGCGACAAGCTGCTCGGCGTGTGCTTCGGTCACCAATTGCTGGCGCTGCTGCTGGGTGGCAAAAGCGAGCGCGCGACCAAGGGTTGGGGCGTTGGTATCCACAACTACAAACTGGCAGCCAAGGCACCGTGGATGAGTCCGGTGCAGGAAGAGCTGACGCTGTTGATCAGTCATCAGGATCAGGTGACGGCGTTACCGGAGAACGCCACGGTGATTGCTTCCAGCGATTTCTGCCCATTTGCGGCGTACCACATCAACGATCAAGTGCTGTGCTTCCAGGGCCATCCGGAATTTATTCACGACTACTCACGGGCGCTGCTGGATCTGCGTCAGGAAGCGTTGGGTGAACAGGTTTATTCGAAGGGCGTGGCCAGCCTTGAGCATCAGCATCATGGCGCCACGGTGGCGGAGTGGATGATGCGTTTTGTAGCGCACAAGCCCGAGAGTGTTTAACGCTCAGAGCATCGCTAGCAGCTAGCTCCCACAGTGGATCTGTGTTTTACACAGGCCCCTGTGGGCATTGGTATCTACACATCTAAGTTCTTCGGCTGGCCATCCAGCCGATGGCTTCTTTAGCAAAAGCCGCCAGCTCCTCTGGGGTGTGTTGCTCCAACGTCTCACACATGGCCAAAA
>NZ_JAFCUQ010000021.1:0-112058 GCF_049896625.1 Pseudomonas sp. TWP3-1 | reverse complement strand
CTGCCGCCAAAGCCGGTAGTCCATTACTGTGTCCCATGACTAACTCGTCGTATCGTTTTATCAGGCGGGCATCTAGCCCAGTCATTTGATATCCATGCCGTCCCTTTATAGACCAGGATGGGGAGATGTGTAGATACCTATGCCCATCGCTGGCAAGCCAGCTCCCACAGGTTTCTCTGGCGTTCACACATCTTGTGTACACCTTCAATCCTTGTGGGAGCTGGCTTGCCAGCGATGAGGCCAGTACAGCCACCACAAAAATCAATGTGCCTCCCCAGCCTTCAACCCCTGCGGCAATTTCTTGGTCAACAAGATCGCCAACATGCTGATCCCCAGCGCAATCCCGACAAAGTGAAACGCATCGTTGTAGGCCATGATCGCCGCCTGCTGATGCACGATTTCACTCAACTTGCCCAGCGCCGCCGTGTCACTGCCAAACCGGTCGGTCATCGACGCCATGCGCTCGGCCACCTGTGGATTGGTCGGCACAATCGCCTCGCGCAAATAATCGAAGTAAGTCTTGGTGCGCGCATCCAGTAGCGTGGCGAGCAACGCAATGCCGATGGCGCCGCCGAGGTTGCGCAGGATGTTGAACAGGCTCGACGCCGATCCGGCGTCCTGCGGCAGGATGTACGCTGTGGCAATCAGCGAAATGGTGACCATGATCAGCGGCTGACCCAGTGCACGGATGATCTGGATCTGATTGAACTGCGGCCCGGCGAAATCCGGGTTCAGCACCCCCGAAGAAAAACTCGCCAGCCCAAACAACCCGAAGCCCAACGTACACAGCCACTTTGGCGAAATGTATTTCATCAGCTTCGGCACCAGCGGGATCAGAAACAGCTGCGGCACACCCATCCACATGATTACTTCGCCGATTTGCAGCGCGTTGTAGTTCTGGATCTGCGCCAGGTACAGCGGCAGCAAATAGATCGAGCCGTACAATCCGACGCCCATGCCCAGGCTGGAAATACTCGACAGGCCAAAGTTGCGATTGCGCAGGATGCCCAGGTTGATCAACGGATTCGGCTTGGAGATTTGCACAATGACGAAGGTGATCAGACTCACCAGTGCAATGCTCCCCAGCATTACGATCAGACTTGATTCGAGCCAGTCCTTGCGATGGCCTTCTTCAAGAAAAACCTGCAAACAGCCGAGGCCGATCCCTAGCGAGAGGATGCCGGTGTAGTCGGTGCTTTTCAGCAGTTCCCAATGCGCCTCTTTCTTCTCCAGACCGTACATCAGCCCGGCAATCATGATCAGCCCCGGCGGGATGTTGATATAAAAGATGTATTCCCAGCCCCAGTTTTCCGTGAGCCAGCCGCCGAGGGTCGGGCCGATGGAAGGGGCGAAAGTCGCGGTCATGGCGAACATCGCCATGCCTTTGGCGCGGTGGTGTTCGGGGAGTTTGATCAGGGTCAGGGTGAAGGCCAGCGGGATCAGCGCGCCGCCGGTGAAGCCTTGCATCGCGCGAAAGACGATCATGCTTTCCAGGCTCCAGGCCATCGAGCACAGCAGCGATGAAAACAGAAAGCCCACAGACACCCATACCGCCAGCCTTCGCGCCGAGAGCAGCTGCACCAGCCACGCGGTCAGCGGAATCATGATGATTTCCGCCACCAGATAGGACGTGGAAATCCATGAGCCTTCTTCGAGCGTCGCCGATAGCGCGCCCTGAATGTCTTTCAATGAAGAGTTGGTGATCTGGATGTCGAGCACCGCCATGAACGCACCGAGCATCACGCTCATCACCGCAATCCAGTCGCGTCGGGTCGGTTCGCCGACCGGGCGGATCAGCGAATCACCGGCCATTGTCCGGGGCGTCTTTGATGTTCACGGTCGCGGTGACGGACATGCCCGGGCGAATTTTGCCGTGCAGCGGATTGTCGGCCTTGAAGGTCAGTTTCACCGGAATGCGCTGCACGACTTTGGTGAAATTGCCGGTGGCATTGTCCGGTGGCAACAGGCTGAACTGCGCGCCCGATGCAGCGAACAGACTGTCGACCCGTGCCTCGATTGGCGTGTCGCCATAGGCATCGAAGGTCAGCTGGGCTTTTTGCCCCGGCTGCATGTGGCCGATCTGGGTTTCCTTGAAGTTGGCCTGGACCCAGATGTCTTCGTCGGGAACGATCGACAGCAAATAGGCGCCGGCCTGTACCACTTGGCCATTGCGTGCGGCGCGCTGGCCGACCAGGCCGCTGATTGGCGCGTGGATTTGACTGCGAGTCAGGTTCAGTTCGGCTTGGGCGATGTCGGCGCGGGCGTTGGCGATCTGCGCGTCGAGGCGTTTGATCTCGGCGGCCAAGGCGTTGACCTGCTGACGCTGACTCTGCGCATCGGCCTGGGCCTTGGTCACCTGCGAACGGGCAATGTGGTTGTCGGCGGCGAGAGTGGTGACGCGTTCTTCGGAGACGTAGCCCGGTTTGCGCAGGGTCTCTGCGCGGGATAAATCGATCTGCGAGCGGCCGAGTGTGGCTTGCGACGAGGCGACTTGCGCGTCGCTGGAGGCAATCAGGCTGGCTTGTTGGGTCAGTTTGCTCTGTGCTTGCAAGCGTTCGGCTTCGCGGGTGGCGAGGGCGGCGTTGGCGCGATCCACGGCGAGGCGGAAATCCTCACCTTCGAGGCGCACCAGCAACTGGCCCTTTTCCACGTGCTGATTGTCCTGCACCAGCACTTCGTCGATGCGCGCGCTCAATTGGCTCGACACACGGGTGATCTCGCCCTGGACATAGGCGTTGTCGGTACTTTCATAAAAGCGCCCTTTGAGAAACCAATGGGCGAAGAAGCCGCCGGCAATCAGCAGGACCAGCAGCAGGAATATGAACAGGCGACGCTTGAGTTGGGCAGGCATGGGGCAGACTGTAGTCGAGAAATTGTAAGGAAAGTTATCAGCAGGCGAATCTGGCATACAGTCGACAAGCGGTAAATGCCGTCTGCTGATATTCGGCCATTCACCACGGCGAACGGGCGTTACAGACGCAAACTTGGCTTAAATGCCCTGCCTGCTGGAGCCGGGCGGGTGTCGCCTGTTACCATTCGCCGCTTATTGATCTTTGCTTTTCATTCTTTTCGAGACATGCCATGACCACCGTCCGCACTCGCATCGCGCCATCGCCTACCGGGGACCCCCACGTAGGTACCGCTTACATCGCATTGTTCAACTACTGCTTTGCCAAGCAGCATGGCGGTGAGTTCATCCTGCGCATCGAAGACACCGACCAGTTGCGTTCGACCCGCGAGTCCGAACAGCAGATCTTCGACGCTCTGCGCTGGCTCGGCATCGAGTGGAGCGAAGGCCCGGACGTCGGTGGCCCGCACGGCCCGTATCGCCAGAGCGAGCGCGGCGATATCTACCAGAAATATTGCCAGCAACTTGTTGACCTCGGTCACGCCTTCCCGTGCTTCTGCACCGCCGAAGAGCTGGATCAGATGCGCGCCGAGCAACAGGCTCGCGGCGAAACCCCGCGTTACGACGGTCGTGCGCTGCTGCTGTCCAAGGAAGAAGTGGCTGCGCGTCTGGCCGCCGGCGAACCGCACGTGATCCGCATGAAAGTGCCGAGCGAAGGCGTGTGCGTGGTGCCGGACATGCTGCGTGGCGACGTCGAGATCCCGTGGGATCGCATGGACATGCAAGTGCTAATGAAGACCGACGGCCTGCCGACCTACTTCCTGGCCAACGTGGTCGACGATTACCTGATGGGCATCACCCACGTACTGCGTGGCGAAGAGTGGCTGCCGTCCGCGCCGAAACTGATCCTGCTCTACGAATACTTCGGCTGGAAGCAACCGGAACTCTGCTACATGCCGCTGCTGCGTAACCCGGACAAGAGCAAGCTGTCCAAGCGCAAGAACCCGACTTCGGTGACGTTCTACGAGCGCATGGGTTTCATGCCGGAAGCGATGCTCAACTATCTGGGGCGCATGGGCTGGTCGATGCCGGACGAGCGCGAGAAATTCTCGCTGCAGGAAATGGTCGACAATTTCGACCTCAAGCGTGTGTCGCTGGGCGGGCCGATTTTCGACATCGAGAAACTCTCGTGGCTCAACGGCCAGTGGCTGCGTGACCTGCCGGTGGAAGAATTCGCCAGCCGCTTGCAAACCTGGGCACTGAACCCGGAATACATGATGAAGATCGCGCCGCACGTGCAGGGCCGAGTTGAAACCTTCAGCCAGGTTGCACCGCTGGCCGGGTTCTTCTTCGCTGGTGGCGTGAATCCGGATGCCAAGCTGTTCGAATCGAAAAAGCTCTCGGGCGATCAGGTTCGCCAGTTGATGCAGTTGATTCTGTGGAAGCTCGAAAGCCTGCGTCAGTGGGAGAAGGACAGCATTACCGCGACGATTCAGGCGGTGGTTGAATCACTGGAGCTGAAACTGCGTGATGCGATGCCGCTGATGTTTGCTGCGATCACCGGGCAGGCGAGCTCGGTGTCGGTGCTCGATGCGATGGAAATCCTCGGGCCGGACCTGACCCGGTTCCGTCTGCGCCAGGCGCTTGACCTGCTGGGCGGCGTGTCGAAGAAAGAAAACAAAGAGTGGGAAAAGCTGCTGGGCGCAATCGCCTGAGGCTGTGTGGCGGTGCCGTGAGTTGTGATCTTTTGATCCGGCTGTTCGGCAGTGTCCCCGTTTTACGGGGGGAGGGCGGTAAGTGGTTGTTATGTCGGCAAAAAACTTTGAAATATTTTAAAAATAAGTTTGACAGCCCTCCGAAGCGCCATTAAGATTCGCCCCGTCCTCAGCGATGACATCAACGATGAGGGGCTTTAGCTCAGCTGGGAGAGCGCCTGCATGGCATGCAGGAGGTCAGCGGTTCGATCCCGCTAAGCTCCACCAATTTACACTTTGAAGCCTGGCCACACCGGCTTCGAAGCGATCAACACTCAGCGTTGATCAGTTGTATAGAAGGGTTTGTGTCCCCTTCGTCTAGTGGCCTAGGACACCGCCCTTTCACGGCGGTAACAGGGGTTCGAGTCCCCTAGGGGACGCCAGTTTTACAGAAGTGATATTGCAAGATGTCACTCCGCCGCGAGGCGAAAAATCCGGGGCTTTAGCTCAGCTGGGAGAGCGCCTGCATGGCATGCAGGAGGTCAGCGGTTCGATCCCGCTAAGCTCCACCAATTTTACAGTTCAAGGTCTGGCCACACCGGCCTTGAATCGATCAGTACTCAGCACTGATCAGCTGTATAGAAGGGTTTGTGTCCCCTTCGTCTAGTGGCCTAGGACACCGCCCTTTCACGGCGGTAACAGGGGTTCGAGTCCCCTAGGGGACGCCACGATTACCCGCTCTGCGGGATTTATAAGGGTCATTCAATTATTGAATGGCCCTTTTGTTTGTCTGGCGTTTGGCCAAATCTCCTTTTTCCCTAACACTGTGCTTCAGACCAGCGGTCATATCTTTGACTTGCAGAATATTATTATGAGAATAATATTCTAATCGTAATATTCGGAGGCGACGATGAACGACAAGAAAGCTCAAACCCGCGAACGCATTCTCAAGGCCGCCAGCTCCGCGCTGATCCAGCGTGGCCCGGCCGAACCGAGCGTGGGCGAAGTGATGGGCGCCGCCGGCCTGACCGTCGGTGGCTTCTACGCGCACTTCGAAAGCAAGGACGCGATGATGCTGGAGGCGTTCAAACAGTTGCTGGGTCGTCGCCGCGACCTGATTGCCGACATGGATAGCGAGCTGACTGGCGAAGAGCGTCGCACGCTGGTCGCTGCGTTCTACCTGTCGCGCAAGCACCGCGACTCCAGCGAAGCCGCCTGCCCGATCCCGGCCTCCATCGGCGAGCTCGGCCGGCTGCCAGAAGAGTTCCGCATCGCGCTGAACGAGCACCTGGAGTTGATGATCGCGCAGTTGGCATCCAGTCCTGAAGACACTGACAAAGCATTGGCCGACGTGGCCTTGATGGTAGGTGGTCTGGCACTCGCAAGAGCGCTTGGCCCGGGTGATTTATCCGATCGATTGCTGCGCGCGGCCAAGTCGGCGGTGCGTTGACCTGAAGGCGACAAGCCTGAGGAGAGAGCGATGAGCACGTTGAAGTGGGTTCGCGGCGTTAATGGCACCTTAGGCTGGTTCGCACCACAACTGGTGGCGAGCAAAATGCGCTTGGCGTTCATGACGCCGCGCGAACGTCCACTGCGTGATTGGGAATTGCCATTGCTGGCGAACTCCGAACGTATCACGTTGCGCTTCGGCCTCTCGGCACTGCGCTGGGGGCAAGGCCCGGCAGTGTTGCTGATGCACGGTTGGGAAGGGCGGCCGACGCAGTTTGCTGCGCTGATCACGGCCCTGGTCGACGCTGGTTACACGGTCGTTGCTCTCGATGGTCCGGCTCATGGGCGATCGCCCGGTCGCGAAGCCAATCTGGTGCTTTTCGCCCGAGCCATGCTCGAAGCGGCCGCCGAGTTGCCACCCCTGCAAGCCGTCATCGGCCACTCCATGGGCGGCGCCAGCGCGATGCTCGCCGTGCAACTGGGCTTGCGCACTGAAACACTCGTCAGTATTGCCGCGCCGGCGCGGATCCTCGGCGTGTTGCGCGGCTTCGCCCGCTATGTCGGCATGCCGCCCAGAGCACGTTCGGCATTCATTCGTCAGGTTGAGCTCGACGTCGGCATGCGCGCCGCCACCCTTGATGTCGCCCACTATCAACTGGATATGCCGGGCCTGATCGTGCATGCCGAAGACGATAAATTAGTCTCGGTCAAAGAATCGCAACTGATCCACGAATCGTGGTTCGACAGTCGTCTGCTGCGACTCGAAAGCGGCGGCCATCAGCGCGTGCTCGCCGATCCGCGGGTGATTGATGGCGTGCTATCACTGCTGGCCGGGCGCAGCCTGCAGGCGCGGCAATCGGCGTAGGCATCCGTTACACTGCCACGGTCGAATAATCTGACCGGGAGTGAGGCATGGGCTGGGATCGGGCAACGCCGTTTACCATTGATCTGCAAGTGGGTGCCGAGGACATCGACGGCCTCGGTCACGCGAACAACGCGGTGTACGTGACCTGGCTCGAACGCTGCGCCTGGCGCCACTCGCAGCGGCTGGGTCTGGATCTGGTCGAGTATCGCCGTCTGGATCGCGCAATGGCGGTGGTGCGCCATGAAATCGATTACCTCGCTGCTGCCTATGAAGGCGACGAATTGCAATTGGCGACCTGGATCGTCGATTGGGATCAGCGTCTGAAAATGACCCGGCACTTCCAGTTGATCCGCCCCAGCGACCACACCACGCTGCTGCGCGCCCACACCACGTTCGTGTGTATCGAGCTGTCCAGCGGCAAGCCCAAGCGTATGCCCGCCGAGTTCATCGAAGGTTACGGCCCGGCGATCCAGACGGCGGACATGGGTTTAACCGGCGAAACCCAGTAAACTGCCGCACGTTTTTTCTTTAAGTAGTGTTTTCCCCATGCAAATTGCCTTGGCGCCGATGGAAGGGTTGGTCGACGACATCCTGCGCGATGTCCTGACCCGTGTCGGCGGTATCGACTGGTGCGTGACCGAGTTCATCCGCATCAACGATCAGTTGCTCACCCCAGCCTACTTCCACAAGTTCGGCCCGGAGCTGCTCAACGGTGCGCGCACCCGCTCCGGCGTGCCGCTGCGTGTGCAATTACTCGGGTCCGATCCGGTGTGCCTGGCGGAAAACGCTGCGCTGGCCTGTGAGCTCGGCTCCGAAGTCATCGACCTGAACTTCGGCTGCCCGGCCAAAACCGTGAACAAATCCCGTGGCGGGGCGGTGCTGCTCAAAGAACCCGAGCTGCTCAACAAGATTGTCGAACACGTGCGCCGCGCCGTACCCGCGCACATTCCGGTCACCGCCAAGATGCGCTTGGGCTTCGACAGCCCCGACGGTTCGCTGGTGTGCGCCACGGCTTTGGCTGAGGGCGGCGCCGAACACATCGTCGTGCATGCCCGCACCAAGACCGACGGTTACAAGCCGCCGGCGCATTGGGAGTGGATCCCGCGTGTGCAGGAGGTGGTCAAGGTTCCGGTGTTCGCCAATGGCGATATCTGGAGCGTCGAAGATTGGCGTCGTTGCCGCGAAATCAGCGGCGTCGAAGACATCATGCTCGGTCGCGGCCTGGTCTCGCGGCCGGATCTGGCGCGACAAATCGCTGCTGCGCGCGCTGGCGAAGAAGTGGTCGAGATGACCTGGGCCGAGCTGCTGCCGCTGATCCAGGACTTCTGGCTACAGGCAAAAGCGCAGATGACCGCACGTCAATCGCCGGGTCGCCTGAAACAATGGCTGGCCATGCTCACGCGCAATTATCCGGAAGCGGTCGAGCTGTTTACCGTCCTGCGGCGTGAAACTGAACTCGATCAAGTCTCGCGTTTGTTGGGTTTGCCGGTGTCAGAAGCCGCGTAAAAAAAATTGAAAATAATCTCTTGAAATCAAATCAGCGGTCCCTATCTAAGGGTTACGCGATGCCGAATTCGGGTCGCGGCGACAAAAAACCTTGCTGATTTCTTTCAGGAGATTTGAACCATGAGTACTGCATTTTCCCTCGCACCACTGTTCCGTTCCTCGGTAGGCTTCGACCGTTTCAACGATCTGTTCGAAACCGCCCTGCGCAACGAGCCAGGCAGCAGCTACCCACCTTACAACGTCGAGAAACACGGTGATGATCAATACCGTATCGTCGTCGCGGCGGCCGGTTTCCAGGAAGAAGACCTGGAGCTGCAAGTCGAGAAAGGTGTGCTGACCATCAGTGGCGGCAAGCGTGACAACAACGAAGGCGTGACCTTCCTGCACCAGGGCATCGCCCAGCGTGCATTCAAGCTGTCCTTCCGGCTGGCCGATCACATCGAGATCAAGGCCGCCGATCTGAGCAACGGTCTGCTGAGCATCGACCTGTTGCGCGTGATCCCGGAAGAGGCGAAAGCCAAACGCATCCCGATCAGCGGGGCGCAGAAGCCGGCGTTGCAACACTGATTCATGGGTCGCAACACAATGGTCTGAAAAGACCCTAGGCCGTTGAATGGAGGCCCCGATACGTCGGGGCCTTTTTTATGTGCGGGGAAACCACCGCAGCGTTTGCCGCTGCTGCCACGGCTCTTTACAATCCGCGCAGTTTTGCTGACCCCACTCCTTACCGGTCAGCCTGGAGCCTTTTTTCATGGACGAGATTCAACAGCGCTGGCTGTTCGCCCTCTCTGCGCCGATGGCGGCGCTCAATCCGGGTGCGGGTTACGCAGACCCCGAGTTCTGTGACGATAAATACATCGATCTGCAATGTAGCTGGGGCATTGATGACCGGCCGCAGCTGTTGGCCATGTTCGAAAGGATGGCCGATCGCGGCCACGCCACTCACCTCGAAGATGCCTACCTCGCCTGGCAGCGCTGTTTGCCCAGTGAATGGCAGGCTTTGCTCGACACGCTCGAACCGCGTGAACGCATTCTGCATGAGTACGCCAGTCGCACTTTCGGCAATTGTGGGCCGGGTGGGATTCTGTCCTGGGATTACGGGCGCATGAGTTTTCTCTTGCGTTGCGCAGTGCGCAACAAGTGGATCGAGCCGGGCGAAAGTCTTTGGCTGCACAGTCGGCTGGCGATCAGGGCGCAATTTCACTACGGCAGTTGGCTGGCCTATTTCAATGGCTTCCTTACGGGGCGCGCATTCTGGTCATGCCTGAGCAAAAGTGACGATCAGTTGGCTTTTGAACTGGATCGACAAGGGGTGAACCCTCACAACCTGCTGATTGCTCGCGGCCTCGATCAAAATATCCCGGATTTTCTGGCTGACTTGCCCTGGCATATGGATCTGGATTTGCCGCAGCGTCCGGCTTCCCTGCAGGAGTTCGACTGGTCATGAGTTGCTGGATAAAACTGGGCATCGAGCCCACCACCGACGAAACACTGATCCGCACCGCGTATCGCGCACGCTTGCCGCAGCATCATCCGGAAACTGATCCCGAAGGCTTTCAAGCGCTTCGTCAGGCCTACGAAGGCGCGCTCCGTCTGGCCCGTGAAGACGCTGACGAGGCTGAGGATGAATCCGAAGACATGTCGGCGGATGAATCGGTGGTCCAGCAGATTTTCATCGACTTCAACGGGCTGCTGAAGGATCCGTCGCGACGCTTCAATCTGGATGCCTGGCAGGCTTTCATCAGCAGTCTGGATCAGTTGCCGCTGGGGGTGCTGGATGACGTGCGTTGGGGCATGCTGCGCAAACTGACCGACGCCGGCCCTGTGTCTCACCGCTGTGCAAATGCGCTGGCCAAGCGCATGAGCTGGGAACAGCAATTGCTCGAGCTGGATTTCGATCACGCCCGGCATGTGGAGCAATTCCTCAGCAGGATCAAAACCGCGGATCCTTTTGATACGACGCTGATGAGTGAATGGTCGCAAGCGGCGCAGTGGGAAACGCTGTGGTATGCGCGCAGTCTCGACTTCATCTTCAATCAGCGTCCGCTGCGCGAATTCGTCGAGTTCGCCAGTCGTGCGACCTGCTTGCCATGGCCCGATGATGCGCAGTTCCTCAAGCGCCTGGCGATGCAGTTCACCCAGGCGGGCATCGCGGTTACCGGGCTGGAGCAGATATGTGCCGAGCAGCAGCGCGCAGCACCGGATGACGTCGACTGGTTGTATCTGCTGGCGTGTCAGAACAGTTTGCTCGGGCTGGACGATGCGGCACTGCCGTGCTGGATTCGGCTCTGGCAGGAGCACCGCCATCCCGACGCCGAGAGCCAGTTGCTGGCACTGTGCGCGAAGCGTCAGCCAGACTTTTTACCTCTGCTGATTCAGGCTTTCGATCGTCTGCAAGACTTCAGTGACTGGCCGGACGATCTCGGGGATGTCACTCAGGCTTTTGGCAGTCCCGCGCAACGTCCCGAGACGTTGATGCGCTGGCTGGAGATCGCCAATCTCGACCTGAAGGTGCTGGCGAAAAGCTTTGTCGACTGGCAGATGCATGGCGACGAGTTGCCACTCCTTGCGCAGTTGCTGGGGGCGAATGCCGACACCCGGTTGCTGCGGCTTTATCGGCATGCGTGGGCGTTGCATCGTGGTGAGGCAGATCTGCTGCAACAAGTATTGGACGATCCGTCCCCGGTGGATGCGCTGGAAGGGTTGGTGCTGAGCGGGTTCAAGTTGCAGGCTGAACAGCAACTGCGCTGGTTGACTGAGGCGCCGATTCCTCTGGCGATGAAGGCCTTCGTCGACGCTGACGCTGACTCGGCGCAACTGCCCGAGGCTCTGACCAAAGATGCGCCGCACACGATTTGCCGATTGTGGCTGCGCAGAATGCGTCCTTACAGTCACGCGGCGCTGGAGCGCATCGATCAGGCGTTCAAGCTGAGCGATTCGAAGGCCGAAAGCGATCTGGCGCCGCTCAAACTGTTGCTGGAATTGAGCCAGCGCGGCGTTGTGTTGCCGGCGATCGGGCAGGGCGAGGCGGCCTGGCAATGGCATGCCCACACCGCGTTCCTGCTGGCGTTGCTTGACCAGGCGGAGCGCTGGATGCAGTTGATCGATGCGCAATGTCTGCAGCGCCTGACGTTCAATTCCCTGCATCCGGTCAGCCGGTTGCAACCGCAGCTGTCCCGACTGCAGCGCGAACAACTTGAACTCAGCGCAATGCTCGGCTGGTTGCAGGCGGCAGACCCGGTGCATGCCATGCTCGCCCGGCAATTGCTCGGTGTTCAGGAGGCGCTCGACAGTCCGCGACTGTTGAGCAATGACCGCTTGTTCGAGTGCATGCGCAGCGACATGCAAGCCTTTGACGACGACTTGCTCGGGCGCATGGTCTTGAGTGCTGCGCTGTATCACGACCCATTGTTCGATGCGAAGCAGCGCAGATACTTGATCGACCGGATAACGGAGGTCGTCAATCCACAGGATTGGTTCGACGGCTTTCGCCACGGTTCGATCAAAGGCGAGCCGCCACGGCCACCGCGTCAGGCACTCGAGGATGATGAAATCGACTGCGAGGCCTTTTATCTGGCACTCGATGTGCTCAAGGATCTGGTGCGTTATGGCAGCGCCGGCGTGCCTCGGCAGAAAACCCTGTTGCGGATGCAGCGCGCCAAAGACAATCCGGCGAATGGGCTTGGTTTGCGGTTCGCCTTCAGCGCACTGCTGTCCCGGTGTGAATGCCTGCTCTTGGCCAAAGGCGCCAGCCGTGCGGCGCCCGCCGCAGCATTCTGGCGTTTGAATACGCGGCTGGGGCGCGGGGCGTTTTTCTGGCAGGTACTGGGCACGGTGTTGCTTACGCCTCTGGCGGCGTTGCTCAGCGGCACGCCGCTATCGGGGATCGCTGTGCTGTTGTTGGGCATCGCGCTGCTGCTTGGCATCATTCTCCGGCGCCTGCATGACATCGGACGCGGTATCCCGACACTGCTGGTGCTTGGCTGCCTGTCGCCGTTCCTGCCATTTCTGCCGTTGATGCTGTTCGCCTTCCCGGGCGACAAATTGCTCAATCGCTATGGTGTGCCACCGGACAGTGCAGGTGAAGACTTGCTGCCCGGTGGCTTGCAGGCCGCATTACGGCAGCTCGACAACTAGAGGCGCAATTGATCCAGCGCCTTGTTCAGCTGAGTCCGCTGGCTGGCAATCTGCGCTGATTGCTGGCTGGCAAGCACGGTGGTGAAGGTCGCCAGCCAGTCAGCGATCTGCTCGCGTTCGTCGCCAAGACTCTGCATCCACGCCCGCTCCAGTCGCGCCAACAGCGTGCGATTGGGCAGCGCGTCGCGCGGATGAATCTTCAGCGTGGTCAGGCGTTCATGGCTAGCCTGGCGCGCTTGCGCGTCGAGTCCGGTGGGGCTGCGGTCGATGCTGTGGCTATGGCGTATGCCAGTGGCCAGCAGCGTGACGTCGACTTCCAGCAAACCATTGATGTCGTAACTGAAGCGCACGTCCAGATCCTGGATTTGCTCGCTGGGTGTCAGCTCAATATTGAAGGCATCGATGAAAATGTTGTCGCGCACCCACGGCCGCTCGCCCTGATACACCTCAATGCGGATCTGCGTTTGATTGGGGTAAGAGGTGTGGAAATGCTGGACCCGGGATGTCGGAATGACGGTGTTGCGTTCGATGATCGGCGAAAAAGCGCCCTGGATGTGCTCGCCACGATTGCTGGAAATCCCCAACGTGTACGGACAAACATCCGTCAGGATCAGCTCCTCGATCGCCCCGTCGCGCGCCTTGCACGCCGCTTGCGTCGCAGCACCCAGCGCCACAATGGTATCCGGGTCGAGATGGCGATATGGCAAGCGTCCGAACAGCGTCGCGACCATTTGTTGCACCGCCGGCATGCGCGTGGCGCCACCGACCAGCACCAGACTGTCGAGGTCACGCGGCTTCAGACGGGCATCGCGCAGGGCTTGTTCGATTGGCGCACGCAATCGTGCCAGCAGCGGTTCCCAGATTTTCAGTGCAGACGCTTCGTCCAGCGACCATTGATACGCGGTGTCGGCATGCCGCCAGCTCAGGTGCTGAATGCCTTCGGCAAGTTTGCACTTGAGCTGTTCCAGCGCATCACCGAGGCTGGCCATGGCGTGCACGTCGATATCCGCAGCGCTGAGTTGCCAGTGTTTAAGGCAGGCGTGCAGCAGCGCTTCGGTAAAGTCTTCGCCACCGAGAAAGTTGTCGCCAGTCGATGCGTGAACTTCGATCAGCGGCAGCGCATATTCCAGCACCGTCACATCAAACGTGCCGCCGCCCAGATCGAAGATCAGGGTGCGTTCGAACTTCTGTTCATGCAGCCCGTAAGCCATGGCTGCAGCGGTCGGTTCATTGATCAGGCGCGAGACTTTCAGGCCGGCCAGTTCGGCGGCGAACAACGTCCGTTTGCGTTGCTCGTCACTGAAATACGCCGGTACGGAAATCACCGCTTCAGTCACCGGGTGGCCCAAAAAGGCTTCGGCATCCTGTTTCAACGAACCGATGACCAGTGCCGACAATTCCTCCGGGCTGAACTGGCGGCTGCCCAATTCGATCTGTTTGTCGCTGCCCATGAAGCGCTTGAACGCCGCTGCGCTGCGTTGCGGATGAGTGGTCAGTCGAGCCCGGGCGGCTTTGCCGACCAAAATGCTCTCGTCTTCATCGAGGCTGATCACCGAAGGCGTCAGCACCTCGCCGAGGGCGTTGGGAATCAACTGTGCGCGGCCGTCCTGCCACACGGCGATCAGGCTGTTGGTGGTGCCAAGGTCGATGCCCAGCAAGGCCGGGCGGGGGAGGGTTGCATCCTGCATGTCAGATCTCGTTGGCGCGTTGCAAAAAACGCGACCCTACAGGTTGCGGGAAAACCTGGCAATTGCTCGTCCGACCGATTAGTCGAGCAATGTTTTCAGTGTCTCCAGCGCCACCGGCCGGCTGTGCAAAAAGCCCTGATACAAATGGCAACCCAATCCCTGCAAAAACTCCAGCTGCTCGGGCGTTTCCACACCTTCGGCGATTACTTGCAGGCCCAGACTGCGCGCCATGGCGACGATGGCGCGGATGATCTCGGCATCGTTGGGATCGGTGGTCGCGTCGCGAATGAACGACTGATCGATTTTCAGGGTGTCGACCGGCAGTCGCTTGAGGTAGGTCAGCGATGAATAACCGGTGCCGAAATCGTCCATGGCGAAGCTCACGCCGAGTTTTTTCAGGCGACGCATTTTGCTGATGGTGTCTTCCAGATTCTGGATCACGATGCCTTCGGTGATTTCCAATTTCAGCAGCGAACAAGGCAGACCGTGGCTGCTCATGCTGTGTTCGATGCGTTCGACGAAATCGTTCTGGCGGAATTGCCGAGGACTGATGTTGACGCACAGGCTGAACGCCAGCGGATCCACCAGACCTTCGTCGATCAATTGTTTGAAGGCATCGCAGGCCTCATCAAGAATCCATGTACCGACTTCAAGAATCAGCCCGCTGTCTTCCAGCACCTTGATGAATTCGGTGGGCGACTGTGCGCCGAGTTGCGGGTGATTCCAGCGCACCAGCGCTTCGGCACCGATGATGCGGTTGTCGCGGGCATCGACTTGCGGTTGGTAATGCACTTTGAATTCGCCACGCGATAACGCCAGACGCAGGTCGGTTTCCATGCGCAGCCGTTCGCTGGCGGCTTTCTGCATGGTGTTGTGATACATCTGCGTGGTGTTGCGCCCGGAATCCTTGGCCCGGTACAGCGCGATGTCGGCACGTTTGAGCAGGTCGGTCGGGGTCGAACCGTGATCGGGAATCAGCGCCACGCCAATGCTCGGCGTGACTTGCAGGCGCTGGCCATCGAGGAACATCGGCTCCGAGAGCAGCTCACGAATGGTGTCGGCCAGTTCGCGCACCTGTGCACTGACATCATTGCGCGAGCCTTCCAGCCCGCTGAGCAATACCACGAACTCATCGCCACCCAGACGCGCGACGGTGTCTTCCATACGTACGCTGGCTTCAAGCCTGGCGGTGACGATCTTCAGCACCGTGTCGCCGACCGGATGCCCCAGCGAATCGTTGATGTGCTTGAAGTGATCGAGGTCGAGAAACAGCAGCGCACCGCGCAAATTATGGCGTTTGAGCAGGGCGATCTGCTGGCTCAGGCGATCCATCAGCAGCGCGCGGTTGGGCAGGTTGGTCAGCGGGTCGTGATAGGCCAGATGGCGGATCTGCGCTTCGGCGTTTTTCAGCAGACTGACGTCACGCGCAGTGAGCAACAGGCAGGCGGTTTCGTTGAGGGTGATCGGCTCGACCGAGACTTCCACGGTGAGCATGTCCCCGCGCTTGTTGCGCCCGAGCATTTCCTGATGGTGCACGCGGCCCTTGATCTGCAATTCGGCGAGCAGTGCCGAGCGCTGTTTTTCTTCCGCCCAGATTCCGACCTGATACACGGTTTTGCCCACCACCTCGTCGGCGCGGTAACCGGTCAAACGACAGAAACCGTCGTTGACCTCCAGATAACGCCCGGTATCCCGTTCGGTGATGGTGATCGCGTCGGGGCTTGAATGAAACGCCTTGGCAAACTTCTCTTCGCTGGCCTTCAGGGCCGCTTCCGAACGTTGCTGCTGGGTGATGTCGCGCAGGGTGGTGACGATGCACGGCTGATCGCCGACGCTGATTTGTCGGCTGGAAATCACGCAGGTCAGCGACTGGCCGTCCTTGTGCTGGACGATGATCGCAACGTTGCTCAGGCCTTGTTCGCGGATCACCCGTTCGATGCGTTGCAGGCTTTTCGCCGAGGCATCCCACAGGCCGATTTCCTCGGCGGTGCGGCCGATGATGTCGGCGGCGCTCCAGCCGAAGGTCTGGGTAAAGCTCGAGTTGATCTCGATGAATTCGCCGCTGTCCTGACGGGTCACGCAAATCGGGTCGGGGCTGACCTGGAACAGCGTGGCGAATTTTTCTTCCGAAGCCACCAGGCGCTGCTCGCGTTCGACCTGATCGGTGATGTCGAGCAAGGTCCCGGCCATGCGCAGTGGCGCGCCGTTGTCGTCGCGATACAGGCGCGCGCGGCTTTCCAGGTAGCGCGAACTGCCGTCCGGCAACTGCACGCGGTAGGTCAGCTGATAATTGCCGGCCGGGCCTTCGCGCAGGCTGCGGTAGGCGTCGCGCATGCTCTCGCGTTCTTCACCGGGCACGCCTTCGAAAAACTCCTCGAACGACTCGTGAAACGGTATCGGCTCCAGCCCGTGCAATTGCGCGGCGCGCGCCGAGCCGTAGAGCATGCCGCTGGGAATGTGCCAGTCCCAAGTGCCGAGTTGCGCCGAATCGAGTGCCAGATCGAGGCGTTCCTGACTGTCCTTGAGCGCAAGCTCGGCGGCTTTGCGTTCGGTGGTGTCAAGAAAGGTGCTGAGCAGGTACGGCTGGCCTTCAAGTTCGACTTTTTGCGCGCTGAGAATGCCGTCGAGGACTTGGCCGTTGCTGGCGCGAAATTGCACTTCCATGCTCACCAGTTCGCCCTTGGCCATGGTTGCCTTGACCAATTCCTTGCGTTGCTCGGGATGCACCCACAGGCCCAGTTCGAGGGTGGTGCGGCCGATGGCGCTCTGCACCGGCCAGCCGAACAGACTTTCAAAATACTGGTTGGCTTCGCTGATCAACCCGTCTTCCTGACGCGTCAGCAGCACCATGTTCGGACACAGGTGAAACAGTGTGGCGAAACGTTTCTCCGAGCTGCTTAAAGCCTGTTCGCGTTGACGCTGGTGGGTGATTTCGCGAATCACCCCGATCATTCGGGGCCGGCCATGCTTGTCCGGCAGCAGACTGCCGTTGATTTCCAGCCAGTGCAGGCTGCCGTCGGGCCAGCGGATGCGGTGGTGCATCGCCTGTTCCAGCGGTGCGCCGGCAATCACCGCGTGAAACGCACGCACGGTCTTCGCGCGATCTTCCGGCGGCAGCAAGTCGAGGTATTCGAGGTCTTCCGGTAGCGGTTGCCGGGGATCGAAACCGAACAACGCCTGAGTGCCGCGCGACCAACTGATCTGCCCGCGCTCGATGTCCCAGTACCAAGCGCCCAGCCGCGCGCCGTTGAGCGCGGCCAATAGTTGCGGCGCACTTTCCCAGCTCTGCTCGGAACGACGCGGGTCAATGGCCTGAATACGCGGCATCGGCGGAATTCGGTCAACAGATTTGGGCATTGTTCACGAGCCTTGAGCAGATTTTGGCGTTAGGCACAGGGATAAGTGGCTCTATAGGAGTAGCACAAGTTAGCCGAGAGTCCCTGGCAGATCGATTTGCGCATCCAGCAAGGCCATAAATGCCCGTGCCGCGTTCGACAGCGTCCGTTCAGTGTGCAAGATATAGCCTAGCTGGCGACTGAGTTGTATGCCCGGCAAAGCGATGCTCGCCACCTGTTCGTCGAGCATGGTGCGTGGCAATACGCTCCAGGCCAGGCCGATAGAGACCATCATCTTGATGGTTTCCAGGTAGTTAGTGCTCATGGCGATGTTCGGCGTCAGGCCCTGGGCTTCGAACAGGCGATGCACGATGTGGTGGGTAAAGGTGTTGCCGCCGGGGAACACTGCCGGATGAGCGGCGATGTCCGCCAGATTCACCGGGCCGTTGTTGATCAACGAATGCTCCGGCGCCACCACGAAATCCAGCGGGTCGTCCCATACTGGCGTGGCTTTGACCAGTGCGTGCGGCTCTGGCGCGAGGGTAATTACCGCCAATTCCGCGCGGCCGTGGAGAATCTCCTCGTAGGCCACTTCCGAATCGAGGAACTGAATATCCAGCGCGACCTGTGGGTAACGGCGAGTGAACTCCCTTAATAAGGGTGGCAAGCGGTGCAGGCCGATATGGTGACTGGTGGCCAGCGTCAGACGGCCGCTGACCTCGCCATTGAGGTTGGTCAGCGCGCGGCGGGTGTCGTCGAGCACATTCAGAATCTGATAAGCCCTTGGCAGCAACGCCCGGCCGGCCTCGGTCAGGCCGACTTCCCGGCCCAGCCGATCAAACAAGCGCACCTTCAATTGCTGTTCCAGCCCGGCAATACGTTTGCTGATCGCCGGTTGCGTCAGGTGCAGGCGTTCGCCGGCGCCGGAGAAACTTCCGGTCTCGGCAATCGCGATAAAAGCATTCAGGTTGGCCAGATCCATGTTGGTATTCCAGTTGGTTATCCAAAGCATAAAAAATATGAATTTGAGTTATTTAATCTAACCCCATAGGATCGACCTCACAAGCCAAAGGGTTATTGAATCGTCAAAGCCCGGGGCATAGAAACAAGCTGATGAGGAACCGTCTGATGGCCGGCAAAACGCTCTACGACAAGCTCTGGGATTCGCATTTGGTCAAGCAGCGCGACGATGGCTCGGCGCTGATCTACATCGATCGTCACATCATCCACGAAGTGACCTCGCCGCAAGCCTTTGAAGGCCTGCGTCTGGCCGGGCGCAAGCCGTGGCGCATCGATGCCAACATCGCGACCCCGGACCACAACGTACCGACCACCCCGGAGCGCAAGGGCGGCATCGAAGCCATTGCCGACCAGGTCTCGCGTTTGCAGGTTCAGACCCTCGACGACAACTGCGATGAATACGGCATCGTCGAATTCAAGATGAACGACGTGCGCCAGGGCATCGTCCACGTGATCAGCCCGGAGCAGGGCGCGACCTTGCCGGGCATGACCGTGGTCTGCGGCGACTCGCACACCTCGACCCACGGCGCGTTCGGCGCGTTGGCGCATGGCATCGGCACTTCCGAGGTCGAGCACGTGCTCGCCACTCAGTGCCTGGTCGCGAAAAAAATGAAGAACATGCTGGTTTCCGTCGAAGGCCAATTGCCGTTCGGCGTGACCGCCAAGGACATCGTCCTCGCGGTGATCGGCAAGATCGGCACCGCTGGCGGTAACGGCCATGCCATCGAATTCGCCGGCAGCGCGATCCGCGATTTGTCGGTTGAAGGACGCATGACCATCTGCAATATGTCTATCGAAGCTGGCGCCCGCGTGGGGCTGGTGGCCGCGGATCAGAAGACTGTCGATTACGTGAAGGGCCGTCCGTTTGCACCGAAAGGCGCCGAGTGGGATCTGGCCGTCGAGTCGTGGAAAGATCTGGTTTCCGATGCTGACGCCAAGTTCGACACCATCGTCGAACTCGACGCTACGCAGATCAAGCCGCAAGTTAGCTGGGGCACCTCGCCGGAAATGGTTTTGGCCGTTGATCAGAACGTGCCGGACCCGGCCAAAGAGATGGATCTGGTCAAACGCGACTCGATCGTCCGCGCCCTGAAATACATGGGTTTGACCGCCAATCAGGCGATCACCGACATTCAGCTCGACCGCGTATTTATCGGCTCCTGCACCAACTCGCGCATCGAAGACTTGCGCGCAGCAGCGGTGATCGCCAAGGGCCGCAAAGTCGCTTCGACCATCAAGCAGGCCATCGTCGTGCCAGGCTCGGGTCTGGTGAAGGCGCAGGCTGAATCCGAAGGGCTGGACAAGATTTTCCTTGAGGCCGGTTTCGAATGGCGTGAGCCGGGTTGCTCGATGTGTCTGGCGATGAACCCGGATCGTTTGGAGTCCGGCGAGCATTGCGCCTCGACCTCCAACCGTAACTTCGAAGGCCGTCAGGGCGCCGGTGGCCGTACCCACCTCGTCAGCCCGGCCATGGCCGCTGCGGCGGCGGTGAACGGTCGTTTCATCGACGTTCGTGAATTGATTTAAGGAGCGCAGCATGAAAGCTTTTACCCAGCACACTGGACTTGTTGCCCCTCTGGATCGTGCCAACGTCGACACGGACCAAATCATCCCGAAACAATTTTTGAAATCGATTAAACGCACCGGTTTCGGCCCCAACCTGTTCGACGAGTGGCGTTATCTGGATGTCGGGCAACCGTATCAGGACAACTCCAAGCGCCCGCTGAACAAGGAGTTCGTGCTCAACGCCGAGCGTTATCAAGGCGCCAGCGTGTTGCTGGCCCGCGAGAACTTTGGTTGCGGCTCCAGCCGTGAGCACGCGCCGTGGGCGCTGGAAGAGTACGGTTTCCGCAGCATCATCGCGCCGAGCTATGCCGACATCTTCTTCAACAACAGCTTCAAGAACGGCTTGCTGCCGATCATTTTGAGCGACGCTGAAGTCGATGAATTGTTTAAGCAGGTTGAGGCCGAGCCGGGCTATCAATTGCAGGTCGATTTGCAGACGCAAACCGTGACCCGTCCTGATGGCAAGGTCTACAGCTTCGAGATCGACGCGTTCCGCAAGCATTGCCTGCTCAATGGCCTGGACGATATCGGCCTGACCTTGCAGGACCACGAAGCGATTGCAACGTTTGAAAGCAAGCATCGGGCGAGCCAGCCGTGGTTGTTTCGCGACGCTTGAGATTGATGTCGTCAGAGCGGGCCCCATCGCTGGCAAGCCAGCTTCCACAGGTTTTGTGAACGCTGCAAATCACTGTGGGAGCTGGCTTGCCAGCGATGAGGCCCGAACAGGCACCAAAAAATCAAAGGAAAATCCCAATGACCAGCACCGCCCACACTCAGGTTGTCCAGAAGCAATTCGGTGAACAGGCTGCCGCCTACCTGAGCAGCGCCGTTCACGCTCAAGGCACAGAGTTTGCGCTGCTACAGGCCGAACTGGCCGGGCAGGGCGAGGCCCGGGTGCTGGACTTGGGTTGCGGCGCCGGTCATGTGAGTTTTCATGTGGCATCGCTGGTGAAAGAAGTGGTGGCCTACGACCTGTCGCAGCAAATGCTCGATGTGGTCGCCGCTGCCGCTGTTGATCGCGGTTTTAGCAACGTGTCCACGGTCAACGGTGCCGCTGAGCGTCTGCCATTCGCCGATGGCGAATTCGACTTCGTCTTCAGCCGTTATTCGGCGCACCATTGGAGCGACTTGGGCCTGGCCCTGCGCGAAGTGCGCCGGGTGCTGAAGCCGGGCGGTGTGGCGGCGTTCATCGATGTGTTGTCGCCGGGTAGCCCGCTGTTCGACACCTACCTGCAAAGCGTCGAAGTGCTGCGCGACACCAGCCATGTGCGCGATTATTCCGCCGGTGAGTGGTTGCGCCAAGTCAGCGAGGCCGGTTTGCATACGCGCAGCACCACGCGGCAGCGGTTGCGGCTGGAATACACCAGTTGGGTCGAGCGCATGCGCACACCGGAAGTGATGCGTGCCGCGATCCGCGAATTGCAGCAGTCGATGGGCAACGAAGTACGCGAATATTTTGAGATTGAGGCCGATGGTTCGTTCAGTACAGATGTGCTGGTGCTGTGGGCCGAACGCTAAACAGTATTTTTCCGGGCGCGCCGCTTGATGGCGCACCGACTGAAGACATGAGGAAAGCATGAGCAAGCAGATTCTGATTCTCCCAGGTGACGGTATTGGCCCGGAAATCATGGCCGAGGCGGTCAAGGTGCTGGAGCTAGCGAACGACAAGTACAGCCTGGGCTTCGAATTGAGCCACGACGTGATCGGCGGCGCGGCCATCGACAAGCATGGCGTGCCACTGGCCGACGAAACCCTCGACCGTGCGCGCGCTGCCGATGCCGTGCTGTTGGGTGCGGTGGGCGGTCCGAAATGGGACACCATCGAGCGTGACATCCGCCCTGAGCGCGGCCTGCTGAAAATCCGTGCGCAACTCGGTCTGTTCGGCAACCTGCGTCCGGCGATCCTCTATCCGCAACTGGCCGAAGCATCCAGCCTGAAGCCGGAAATCGTTGCCGGTCTGGACATTCTGATCGTGCGTGAGTTGACCGGTGGCATCTACTTCGGCGCACCGCGCGGCACGCGTACGCTGGAGAACGGTGAGCGTCAGGCTTACGACACGCTGCCGTACAGCGAAAGCGAAATCCGCCGCATCGCCCGCGTCGGTTTCGACATGGCCCGCGTGCGTGGCAAGAAACTGTGCTCGGTAGACAAGGCCAACGTGCTCGCTTCCAGCCAACTGTGGCGCGAAGTGGTCGAGCAAGTGGCCAAGGACTACCCGGATGTCGAACTGAGCCACATGTATGTCGACAACGCCGCGATGCAACTGGTGCGCGCGCCGAAGCAGTTCGATGTGATCGTCACCGACAACCTGTTCGGCGACATCCTCTCCGACGAAGCGTCGATGCTTACCGGCTCGATCGGCATGCTGCCGTCGGCCTCGCTGGATGCCAACAACAAGGGCATGTACGAGCCTTGCCACGGTTCCGCGCCAGATATCGCCGGCAAGGGCATTGCCAACCCGTTGGCGACGATTTTGTCGGTGTCGATGATGCTGCGTTACAGCTTCAATCTGCACGCGGCGGCCGACGCCATCGAGAAAGCCGTGAGCGTGGTGCTCGATCAAGGGCTGCGTACTGGCGACATCTATTCGCCCGGTTGTACAAAAGTCGGTACGCAGGAAATGGGCGACGCTGTAGTCGCCGCGCTGCGGAATCTGTAATCTCTCGGGCCCGCTGCGCAATTCAATACAAAGCAGCGGCCCACTTTTCAAGAAGGTGTAGTTGCGATGAAACGTGTAGGTCTGATCGGTTGGCGCGGTATGGTCGGTTCCGTGCTCATGCAGCGGATGCTGGAAGAGCAGGATTTCGATCTTATCGAGCCGGTGTTTTTCACCACTTCCAATGTCGGTGGCCAAGGCCCGTCCGTGGGCAAGGACATTGCTCCGCTCAAGGACGCTTACAGCATTGAAGAGCTGAAGACCCTCGATGTGATCCTGACCTGCCAGGGCGGCGACTACACCAGCGAAGTCTTCCCGAAACTGCGTGAAGCAGGCTGGCAGGGTTACTGGATCGACGCGGCTTCGAGCCTGCGCATGAATGACGATGCGGTCATCATCCTTGATCCGGTCAACCGCAAGGTGATCGACCAGCAACTCGATGCAGGCACCAAAAACTACATCGGCGGCAACTGCACCGTCAGTCTGATGCTGATGGGCCTGGGCGGTCTGTTCGAAGCCGGTCTGGTCGAGTGGATGAGCGCCATGACCTATCAGGCAGCCTCTGGTGGCGGCGCGCAGCACATGCGCGAACTGATCAAGCAAATGGGCGTGACCCACGGCGCTGTTGCCGAGCAACTGGCGGATCCGGCCAGCGCGATCCTCGACATCGACCGTCGTGTGGCTGAAGCCATGCGCAGCGAAGCCTACCCGACCGAACACTTCGGCGTACCGTTGGCTGGCAGCCTGATCCCGTGGATCGACAAGGAACTGCCGAACGGCCAGAGCCGTGAAGAGTGGAAGGCGCAGGCCGAGACCAACAAGATCCTCGGCCGCTTCAAGAGCCCGATCCCGGTTGATGGCATCTGCGTGCGCATCGGTGCCATGCGTTGCCACAGCCAGGCGCTGACCATCAAGCTGAACAAAGACGTGCCGATTGCTGATATCGAGGGGCTGATCAGCCAGCACAACCCGTGGGTCAAGCTGGTGCCGAACCAGCGCGAAATCAGCATGCAGGAGCTGAGCCCGACCAAGGTCACCGGCACTCTGAATGTTCCGGTTGGCCGTCTGCGCAAGCTGAACATGGGCACCCAGTATCTGGGCGCCTTCACCGTCGGCGACCAACTGCTGTGGGGCGCGGCCGAACCGCTGCGTCGCATGCTGCGGATTCTGCTTGAACGTTGATCGCTTGAAGCTGTGAAACAACCCGCGCCCGGAAACAGGCGCGGGTTTTTTTGTTTGGGGTTCTCGGTTGTCTGGTTTGGCCTCATCGCTGGCAAGCCAGCTCCCACAGTGATCGGTGGTGGGCACAAATCTGATGTACACCTTCGAAACCTGTGGGAGCTGGCTTGCCAGCGATGAGGCCAGAACAACCAATACAAAACCCCGGCAGAAATTGCCTGCGTAGCGGTCACCCGGTAAAGTGCCGCTCCCCCCGTTTCGCCAGAGGTAGCACCATGAGCCAGACCATTGATATTGCCGTGATCGGCGCCACCGGTACTGTCGGCGAAACCCTCGTACAGATTCTCGAAGAACGCAAATTCCCGATCGGCACGCTGCACCTGTTGGCCAGCAGCGAATCGGCGGGCAGTTCGGTGCCGTATCGCGGCAAGAACGTGCGCGTGCGTGAGGTCGACGAGTTCGATTTCGCCAAGGTCAAGCTTGTCTTCTTCGCAGCCGGCCCGGCCGTCACCCTGAGCTATGCCGCCCGTGCGCACGCTGCCGGTTGCTCGTTGATCGACCTGTCCGGCGCCTTGCCGGCCGATCAGGCGCCGCAAGTGGTACCCGAAGCCAATGCCCAAGTGATAGCCAGTCTGAAAGCGCCGTTCCAGGTCAGCAGCCCGAGCCCGTCGGCTACCACACTGGCCGTGGTGCTGGCGCCGCTGCTAGATCTGATCGATCTGCAATACGTGCATGTCACCGCTAATCTGGCCGTTTCCGCACAAGGTCGCGAAGCCGTTTCCGAACTGGCCCGCCAGACTGCCGAGCTGCTCAATCTGCGTCCGCTGGAGCCGACATTCTTCGACCGGCAGATGGCGTTCAACCTGTTGGCGCAGGTCGGTACGCCGGATGCACAGGGCCATACGCTGCTGGAAAAACGCTTGGTGCGCGAGCTGCGTCAGGTGCTGGCACAGCCTTTATTAAAGATTTCCGCAACTTGTGTTCAAGCCCCGGTGTTTTTTGGCGATAGCTTTAGCGTGACCTTGCAGTCAGCGAGCGCGGTCGACCTGCAAAAGGTCAACGCTGCGCTCGAAGATGCGCCGGGTATCGAGCTGGTCGAGGCCGGTGATTACCCGACGGCGGTCGGTGACGCGGTAGGGCAGGACGTGGTCTATGTCGGGCGGGTGCGTGGCGGGGTCGACGAGCCGGCGGAACTTAATCTGTGGCTGACGTCAGATAACGTGCGTAAAGGCGCGGCACTCAATGCTGTGCAGGTCGCCGAATTGTTGATAAAAGACCTGCTGTAAAAGATACTTGGCAACAATTTGTCGACTGATTCTAGCCGGGCGCTATGCTTGGCCGGAGCACTTGATAACGTTTCACCCTCCGGGACTTTCCGGGGCATCAAAGAAATGATCGCGCGCGACATGCTGTCGTCGTCGCGCGCAATGCCTTACGGCAGCGGCAATCAATATCTTCTCGCTGGCCGAGGAACGTTCAAACAAAGGATGAGGCTATGGTTCAAGTTCGCAAACTGGTGTTAGCAATAGCGGCCGCCTCGGCGCTGTCCTCCGGTATGGCGCATGCCCTCGGGCTCGGGGAGCTGACCCTGAAGTCGACCCTGAACCAGCCGCTGCTGGCGGAAATCGAGCTGCTCGATGTCAAGGATCTCACCGCTGCCGAAGTGGTGCCGAGCCTGGCCTCGCCGGAAGATTTCGCCAAGGCCGGCGTCGATCGCCAGGCCTTCCTCAACGACCTGACCTTTACCCCGGTGCTCAACGCCAGCGGCAAAAGCGTGCTGCGTATAACCTCGAGCAAGCCGCTGTCGGAACCGATGGTCAAATTCCTCGTGCAGGTGATGTGGCCCAACGGCCGTCTGCTGCGTGACTACAGCGTGCTGCTGGATCCGTCGAAGTTCTCGCCGCAGACCGCTGACGCCGCTGCTCAGCCTGCGCCGGCTTCGACCATCACCGCACCGAGCACCGGCGCGACCCATCCGAACCAATACACCACCACGCCGCGCGATACCCTGTGGGAAATCGCGGCGAAGGCGCGTACCGGCGGTTCGGTGCAGCAGACCATGCTCGCAATCCAGGCCTTGAACCCGGATGCGTTCATTGGCGGCAACATCAACCGCTTGAAAACCGGTCAGGTGCTGCGTCTGCCGGACGCCGTACAAAGTGCTGCGTTGCCGCAATCGGCTGCCATCGCTGAAGTCGCGGCGCAGAACGAAGCCTGGCGTCAGGGCCGGCGTTATGTGGCCAAGCCTGGCACCGGTCAGCAACAGCTGGATGCCACCAACCGTGGTCGCGCCAATACGGGCGCGGCACAAAACGCCAAGGACAATCTCAGTCTGGTCTCCGCCGAAAACGCCAAGGGTCGCGGCAAAGGCCCGGCCGGTGATGCCAAGGCGCTGAGCAACAAACTCGCGGTCACTCAGGAAAGCCTCGACACGACCCGTCGTGACAACGAGGAACTGAAAAGCCGCATGTCCGATCTGCAGAGTCAGCTAGACAAGCTGCAACGTCTGATCGAACTGAAGAACAATCAACTGGCGAAGATGCAGGCTGAAGGGGCGGGCGCTGCGCCGGCCGTGAATCCTGCTGTTCCAGCGATCACTGCCGAGCTGGCTGCCACACCGCCAGCCACGCCAGCAGAGGCCGCAGCGGCAGCGCCTACGCCAGAGTCGGCTATTGCGCCGCCGGTTGAAACACCAGTCGAGCCGGTGGTTGGGCCGGTCGTCGAAACGACCCCTGTCGCTGACGACGAGAAAACCTTCAACGAACTGCTGACCAATCCGATCCTGCTGGGTCTGGTCGGTGGTGGCGCTGTGGTGTTGTTGCTTCTGCTGTTGCTGCTGGCGCGTCGCCGCAAGGCTCAGCAAGAAGCCGACAAACATCTGCGCATGGCGCGTGCGCTGGAGGAACAGTCGTTCTCCGCCGATGACGATCTGCCGCAAAGCAGCTTCGAAGGTCTGGAAACGCCAGCCGCCAGCGTCACGCTCGCACCAGCGCCAGTCACTCCGGCACCTGCTGTGGTAGTCGCGCCAATCGTGATGGCTGAGCCGATCTCAGCGCCACTGGTCGCGCCGTCGGGCGAACGTTCCGATGACGTGCTCGACAAAGCCCAGTCGCACCTTGATGCCGGTCGCTTGAATCAGGCTGCCGCGTTGCTGGAGGAGGGCATCAGCCTGGAACCGCAGCGCAGTGATCTGCGTTTGAAACTGATGGAAGTCTACGGCCGTCAGGGCGACCGCGATGCGTTCGTGGTGCAGGAGCGTCAACTGGTTGCCAACGGCGATAACTTCGCCAAAGTCGAAGAGTTGAAAACCCGCTTCCCGGCCATGGCTGTGGTGGCTGCAAGCGGTCTGGCGGCTGCCGCCATCGCCGCCGAGCTGGACGCGGAATACGTCAAGGAATTGCTGCTGGATGAAGACGAAGCGCCGGTTGCTCCGGTGGCTGCGCCTGCTGACGATCTGGACAGCACATTCGACTTGAGCCTGGATGATCTGGACAACATCACGCCAATCGAGCCAGTTGCTGCTGTCGAGCCTGAAGCACCGGTGGAGCTGGACGAATTCCCGTCCGACGATGACCTGAGCTTCGAGTCGGTGCTGCAACAGCAGACCGAGATCAAGGAAAACCTCGACGACCTGTCGGACTTTGACCTCGATCTGGACCTCGGTGCCGATCCTGCGCCGGCACCGGTAGAGCTGGCGGACGATGATTTCCTGTTGGATCTGGACGAAGGCGTGAAGGATCTGCCGCCAGTTGAAGCGCCGGTCGCGGCAGAAATGCCGGATGACCTGGAGCTGCCGGCCGATTTCGATCTGTCGTTGGCTGACGAGATGGATGCAGCCCCAGCCGAGCCGGACGCGTTCGAAAGCGAACTGAACGACGTCAATGCCGAGCTGGATAGTCTGTCGGGCAGCATTAACGAGCCGACGTTCACCGAAGCCGATGCGGCGCTGGGTGATGAGCTGGGTGAAGATGATTTCGACTTCCTCGCCGGTACCGACGAAGCCGCGACCAAACTCGATCTGGCTCAGGCCTACATCGACATGGGCGACAACGACGGCGCGCGCGACATCCTCACGGAAGTGTTGACCGAGGGTAACGAGAAGCAGCGCGGCGAAGCGAAAGAAATGCTTTCGAGCTTGTAAGTCAGGTTCAGCGGCAGAAAAAGCGGCAGCCATTGAGGCTGCCGTTTTTGTTTGTGCTGGAATGGGTGTTGTCTGGGCTATTGTCATCGCTGGCAAGCCAGCTCCCACAGTTTCCGCGGCGCACACAAAACCTGTGGGAGCTGGCTTGCCAGCGATGGGGCCCGATCAGGCGACAGAGAACTCTCTGGCATCCACGAACCACAGCCTTATAATGCCCGCCTTTGCAAAAACAGCAGGCTGTCCCATCTTGGCAAACATCGATACCCCGGCCGCCGAAATGGCACCCGAAGGCTTTTTTCGCGTCGCACTCGGCGTTGAGTACAAAGGCTCGCGCTACAGCGGCTGGCAGCGCCAGTCGACCGGTGTGACCACGGTGCAGGAAACCCTCGAAAAAGCCCTGTCGAAGGTCGCCAATGCGCCGATCTCGCTGCAGTGCGCCGGACGTACCGACGCGGGCGTGCACGCCTGCGGTCAAGTGGTGCATTTCGACACCACAGTCGACCGCTCGCTGAAAGCCTGGGTCATGGGCGCCAACATCAATCTGCCCCACGACGTCAGTGTCAGCTGGGCCCGAGTCATGCCCGCGCATTTTCATGCGCGGTTCAAGGCGATTGCGCGACGCTATCGCTACGTGATCTACAACGATCAGATCCGCCCGGCGCACCTCAACGAAGAAATCACCTGGAATCATCGTCCGCTGGACGTAGAGCGCATGGCCGAAGCCGCGCAATATCTGGTCGGCACCCATGATTTCAGCGCGTTCCGGGCCGGTCAGTGCCAGGCCAAGTCGCCGATCAAGAAGATGCATCACTTGCGCGTGACCCGTCACGGCAAAATGATCGTGCTCGACATCCGTGCCAACGCCTTCCTGCACCATATGGTGCGCAACATTGCCGGCGTGCTGATGACCATTGGTGCGGGCGAGCGTCCGGTGGAGTGGATGAAGGAAGTGCTGGAAAGCCGCGAACGGCGTTCCGGCGGGGTCACGGCGCATCCGTACGGTCTGTATCTGGTGCAGGTCGAGTATCACGACGAGTTCCCGTTGCCTGAGCGTTTCATCGGGCCACATTTCCTTACGGGTTTCTCGGAACTTGACGGCTGACGCCCTCGAACGCATTTGTTACCATCCGGGACTTTCTCGGATTTGCCTTGGGGTTTTTATCGACATGTCAGCCGTTCGCAGCAAGATTTGCGGGATTACCCGCATAGAAGATGCGTTGGCCGCCGTCGAAGCCGGGGCCGATGCCATCGGTTTTGTGTTCTACGCTAAAAGTCCGCGCGCCGTGACCGTGCAGCAGGCAAGGGCGATCATTCAGGCGCTGCCACCGTTCGTGACCACGGTCGGCCTGTTCGTCAACGCCAGCCGCTGCGAGTTGGGGGAAATCCTCGATGCCGTGCCGCTGGATCTGTTGCAGTTCCATGGTGATGAAACCGCTGCCGAGTGCGAAGGCTGGCATCGTCCCTATATCAAAGCTTTACGGGTCAAGGCCGGCGATGACATTGCCGCCGCCTGCGATGCTTACCCGAGTGCCAGCGGCGTGTTGCTCGACACTTACGTCGAAGGCGTGCCCGGCGGAACCGGCGAAGCCTTCGACTGGTCACTGATTCCGCAAGTGCTGAGCAAACCATTGATTCTGGCCGGTGGACTGACGCCGGATAACGTCGCTGACGCAGTCGCCCAGGTCCGGCCGTACGCCGTGGACGTGAGCGGCGGAGTAGAGGCGAGCAAGGGCATCAAGGATCACGCGAAGATTCAGGCTTTTATCAACGCAGTACGCAAAACGACGATGTGACGGCTGGCAGACTGCCGCCGTCCACAGCTTGGTAGAAAACAGGCTGAGGATTTTTTGGGTCGTACGCAGGTCAGTTTTGCTGACCCGGCCATCCATCAATCATCGCCACCCATGAATTTAGCTGAAGGGCATACGCGGGGCCGCGAACCAGAGCGTTCGGGCCGCCGGTACTGGAGATAGAAAGCATGAGCAACTGGTTGGTAGACAAACTGATCCCTTCGATCATGCGTTCCGAGGTCAAGAAGAGCTCGGTGCCTGAAGGTCTGTGGCACAAATGCCCGTCTTGCGAGGCTGTGCTGTACCGTCCGGAACTGGAAAAGACCCTGGACGTTTGCCCCAAGTGCAACCACCACATGCGCATCGGCGCACGTGCGCGCATCGACATCTTCCTTGATGCCGAAGGCCGCGCCGAACTGGGTGCAGACCTGGAGCCGGTTGACCGTCTGAAATTTCGCGACGGCAAAAAGTACAAGGATCGCCTGACCGCTGCGCAGAAGCAGACCGGCGAAAAAGACGCGCTGATCTCCATGAGCGGCACCCTGTTGGGCATGCCGGTTGTGGTTTCGGCGTTTGAATTCAGCTTCATGGGCGGTTCGATGGGCGCAATCGTCGGCGAGCGTTTCGTGCGCGCTGCCAACTACGCGCTGGAAAACCGTTGCCCGATGATCTGCTTCGCCGCTTCCGGTGGCGCGCGGATGCAGGAGGCTCTGATCTCGCTGATGCAGATGGCCAAGACCTCGGCGGTACTGGCGCGTCTGCGTGAAGAAGGCATTCCGTTCATCTCCGTACTGACCGACCCGGTCTACGGCGGCGTTTCCGCCAGTCTGGCGATGCTCGGCGACGTGATTGTCGGCGAGCCGAAAGCCCTGATCGGCTTTGCCGGTCCGCGCGTGATCGAGCAGACCGTGCGTGAAAAACTGCCGGAAGGCTTCCAGCGCAGTGAGTTCCTGCTGGAGCACGGAGCGATCGACATGATCGTGCACCGTCAGGAACTGCGTCCGCGTCTGGGTAACCTGCTGGCACAAATGATGGGCCTGCCGACGCCGAAATTCGTCGCCGCGCCAATCGAGCCGATCGTTGTTCCGCCGGTGCCTGCCAACGTATGACCGCGCGCACCCTTGGCGAGTGGCTCGCCTACCTCGAGCAGTTGCATCCGTCGGCCATCGACATGGGCCTGGAGCGTTCGCAACAGGTAGCGTCCCGCATGGGGCTGGGCCAGCCGGCGCCTCGGGTGATAACGGTCACCGGCACCAACGGCAAGGGTTCGACCTGTGCTTTCGTGGCTTCCTTGCTGCGGGCGCAGGGCCTGCTTGTTGGTGTCTATAATTCTCCGCACCTGCTGCGTTACAACGAGCGGGTGCAGCTCAATGGCGTCGAAGCCACTGATGCACAGCTGTGTGAAGCCTTTGCCGCGGTCGAGGCCGGGCGTGGCGATACGTCCCTGACTTACTTCGAAATGGGCACCCTTGCGGCGTTCTGGCTGTTTCAACAGGCCGGGCTCGACGCTGTGGTGCTGGAAGTCGGTCTGGGCGGGCGTCTGGACACGGTCAATGTGGTCGATGCCGATATCGCACTGGTCACCAGCATCGGCGTCGATCATGCCGATTATCTGGGCGACACCCGCGAATCCGTGGCCTTCGAGAAGGCCGGAATTTTCCGTCAGGGCAAACCTGCCCTGTGTGGCGATCTGAACCCGCCGCAGCCATTGCTCGACAAGGCGCGCGAGCTGGCGTGCCCGTTCTTCCTGCGTGGACGCGATTTTGATCTCGGGATCACCGATCAGCATTGGCAGTGGCGCGGCACCGATGCCCAAGGGCAATCGGTCGAACTGCGTGACTTGCCGCTGCTCGATCTGCCGATGGAAAACGCCGCGCTGGCCTTGCAGGCTTATTTACTGCTGGGCTTGCCGTGGCACGCTCAGCAGATTGTTGGCGCATTGCAGGCAACTCGCGTGGTCGGGCGTCTGGATCGTCGCTCGTTCGACTGGAACGGCAAGCGCCTGAATCTGCTGCTGGACGTGGGGCATAACCCGCACGCGGCGGAGTATCTGGCGCGGCGTCTGGCCAGTCGGCCTCCGGTCGGCAAACGTCTGGCGGTGTTCGGTCTGCTGGCGGACAAGGATCTGGATGGTGTTATCGGCGAGTTGAGTGCTAGTGTCGAGCACTGGGCCGTGGCACCGCTGGATTCGCCGCGCGCGCGTCCGGTGGGAGAGTTGCAGGCAGCACTGCAGAACCTTGGTGCGTCGGTGACGTCATACGACAGTGTCGCGGCCGCCCTCGAAGGGCAGTGTGCCGTGGCCAGCAGTGACGACGAGATTCTGTTGTTCGGATCATTTTATTGTGTTGCCGAGGCCCTTGAATGGCTGGCCCGGCGCTCCACGGAGGAAGCGGCAAATGGCTTTGCTGGATAAAGCGTACAAACAGCGCATGGTCGGTGCTCTGGTGCTGGTGGCGCTGGCGGTGATTTTCCTGCCGATGCTGTTTACCCGTCAGGATGAGCAGCGGCAAGTGACCGTCGAGGCGCCGACCGCGCCGCAAGCGCCGGCTGTGGCGCAGATTCAGATGGAGCCGGTGGCGGTGACCGATCCACGCGTCCTGCCGCAAGAGCCCGTGCCAAGCGACGAAGAAGTCGCCGAGCAGACTGCGCCGTCAATGCCGATTGCCCCGGTAACGCAAGCTCCAGCGGCACCCGTTGCGCAGGCCAAACCGGTGGTTCCGGCGCCCGTGACCAAGCCTGCCGCCGCGCCGGCCCAGCCGATTGCCGCTGCGCCAGCCAAACCGGATACCACGCAAAGCCGCGTCGACGCCAACGGCCTGTCGGTAAGCTGGTCGGTGCAACTGGCGAGCCTGTCGAGTCGTGCCAGTGCCGAAGCCCTGCAAAAGAACCTGCGCAGCCAGGGCTACAACGCCTACATTCGCTCTGCCGACGGCAAGAATCGGGTGTTCGTCGGGCCGCTGATCGAGCGCGCCGAAGCCGATCGCCTGCGTGATCTTCTGGGTCGCCAGCAGAACCTCAAGGGTTTTGTCGTACGCTTCCAGCCCGAGCGCGGCTGATATCTATCGATACGATAGGAATGCACTGAAAATCGCAGCTTACCGACAGCCATGCGCTCTGCTAAAATGCGCCGCCTTATCCGTCTGTAGGCTGCACTGTGCCATTTACTTGGGTTGACTGGGCGATCGTTGCAATCATCGCCATCTCCGCTTTGATCAGTTTGAGCCGCGGCTTCGTCAAGGAAGCATTATCGCTGGTGACCTGGATCATCGCAGGAGTCGTCGCCTGGATGTTCGGTGGCGCACTGTCCGAGTACCTCGCCGGATACATCGAAACCCCATCGGCTCGCGTGATCGCGGGCTGTGCCATCATGTTTGTCGCCACACTGATCGTGGGCGCAATGATCAATTATCTTATCGGCGAGTTGGTTCGCGTCACCGGGTTGTCCGGGACCGATCGATTCCTCGGCATGGCCTTCGGCGCTGCGCGTGGCGTGTTGCTGGTGGTCGTGGCGGTCGGGCTGTTGAGCCTGGGGCCGGTACAGCAGGACGGGTGGTGGAAAGAATCACAGCTCGTGCCAAAGTTTCTATTGGTCGCAGACTGGTCCAAAAACCTGATTCTCGGGTGGAGCAGTCAGTGGCTTGCCAGCGGTATCAGCGTACCCGCTGATATTCCGTTCAAGGAGCAACTCATGCCGTCGGCCAAAACGCCGCAGTGAGTGTTGCTCAGTTCAGATCCATTAAGTAGGGGTTGCGTCGCATGTGTGGCATCGTCGGTATCGTCGGTAAGTCGAACGTCAATCAGGCGCTGTATGACGCGCTAACCGTGCTCCAGCACCGCGGCCAGGACGCTGCCGGTATCGTCACAAGCCATGATGGCCGGTTGTTCCTGCGCAAAGACAATGGTCTGGTGCGTGACGTGTTCCAGCAGCGTCACATGCAACGCCTGGTCGGCCACATGGGTATCGGCCACGTCCGCTACCCGACCGCCGGCAGCTCGACCTCGGCTGAAGCTCAGCCGTTCTACGTCAACTCGCCTTACGGCATTACCTTGGCGCACAACGGCAACCTGACCAACGTTGAACAGTTGGCCAAAGAGATTTACGAATCCGACCTGCGTCACGTCAACACCAGTTCCGACTCGGAAGTGTTGCTCAACGTGTTCGCCCACGAGCTGGCCCAGCGCGGCAAGCTGCAACCGACCGAAGAAGACGTGTTTGCCGCCGTGACCGACGTGCACAACCGTTGCGTCGGTGGTTACGCAGTAGTGGCGATGGTCACCGGTTACGGCATCGTCGGTTTCCGCGACCCGCACGGCATCCGTCCAATTGTGTTCGGCCAGCGTCATACCGACGAAGGCGTGGAGTACATGATCGCCTCCGAAAGCGTTTCGCTGGACGTGCTCGGTTTCACCCTGATTCGCGATCTGGCGCCGGGTGAAGCGGTCTACATCACTGAAGACGGCAAGCTGCACACCCGCCAGTGCGCGACCAACCCATCGCTGACCCCGTGCATCTTCGAACACGTCTACCTGGCGCGTCCGGATTCAATCATCGACGGCGTATCTGTTTATAAAGCACGTCTGCGCATGGGCGAAAAGCTTGCCGAGAAGATCCTGCGCGAGCGTCCAGAGCACGACATCGACGTGGTCATCCCGATCCCGGACACCAGCCGCACCGCCGCGCTGGAACTGGCCAACCATCTGGGCGTGAAATTCCGCGAAGGTTTCGTCAAGAACCGTTACATCGGCCGTACCTTCATCATGCCCGGCCAGGCCGCGCGCAAGAAATCGGTACGCCAGAAACTCAATGCCATCGAGCTGGAATTCCGCGGCAAGAACGTGATGCTGGTGGACGACTCGATCGTTCGCGGTACTACTTGCAAGCAGATTATCCAGATGGCCCGTGAAGCTGGCGCGAAGAACGTTTACTTCTGCTCCGCGGCACCGGCCGTGCGCTACCCGAACGTGTACGGCATCGACATGCCGAGCGCGCACGAACTGATCGCGCACAATCGCTCGACTCAGGATGTGGCTGATCTGATCGGCGCTGACTGGCTGATCTATCAGGACCTGCCTGACTTGATCGAAGCCGTCGGTGGCGGCAAGATCAAGATCGAGAACTTCGATTGCGCGGTGTTCGACGGCAAGTACGTCACCGGTGACGTCGACGAGGCTTACCTGAACAAGATCGAGCAGGCGCGCAACGACCTGTCGAAGGTCAAGACCCAGGCGGTCAGTGCGATCATCGATCTGTACAACAACTGAGTTTCTACCGGCCCTGAGGGGCCGGTTTTGTATCCGGCAAAAGACACTTATTTTTTCGCGAACAGGGCAAGGAGAGACAGCATGAGTCAGGAATGGGATGCCGGTCGGCTGGACAGCGACCTCGAAGGCGTAGCGTTCGATACCCTGGCCGTACGTGCCGGTCAGCACCGCACGCCGGAAGGCGAACACGGTGATCCGATGTTCTTCACTTCCAGCTACGTGTTCCGTACTGCTGCCGACGCGGCTGCGCGCTTTGCCGGCGAAGTGCCGGGCAACGTCTACTCGCGTTACACCAACCCGACCGTGCGCGCGTTCGAAGAGCGCATCGCTGCGCTGGAAAGCGCCGAGCAGGCAGTCGCCACCGCCACTGGCATGGCCGCAATCATGGCTGTGGTGATGAGCTTGTGCAGTGCTGGCGATCACGTTCTGGTGTCGCGCAGCGTGTTTGGCTCGACCATCAGCCTGTTCGAGAAGTATTTCAAACGATTCGGCATCGAAGTTGACTACGTGCCGCTGGCCGAACTGCCGGCGTGGGATGCGGCGATCAAGTCCAACACCAAATTGCTGTTTGTCGAATCGCCATCCAACCCGCTGGCGGAGTTGGTGGATATCGCCGCACTCGCCGAAATCGCGCACGCCAAAGGCGCGATGCTGATGGTCGACAACTGCTTCTGCACGCCTGCGTTGCAGCAGCCGCTGAAGATGGGCGCTGACATTGTCGTGCACTCGGCGACCAAGTTCATCGACGGCCAGGGCCGTTGCATGGGCGGTGTGGTGGCCGGTCGCAGCGAGCAGATGAAAGAAGTTGTCGGTTTCCTGCGCACTGCCGGGCCGACCTTGAGTCCGTTCAACGCCTGGATCTTCCTCAAAGGCCTGGAAACCCTCAGCCTGCGCATGAAAGCGCACTGCGCCAACGCGCAAGAGCTGGCCGAGTGGCTGGAGCGGCAGGACGGCATCGAGAAAGTGCACTACGCCGGTCTCAAGAGCCATCCGCAGCACGAACTGGCGCAGCGTCAGCAGAAAGGCTTCGGCGCGGTGGTGAGCTTCGAGGTCAAGGGCGGCAAAGGGGGCGCGTGGCGCTTTATTGATGCGACCCGACTGATTTCGATCACCGCCAACCTTGGCGACAGCAAAACCACCATCACTCACCCGAGCACCACCTCCCACGGTCGTCTGGCGCCGCAAGAGCGTGAAGCGGCGGGCATTCGTGACAGCCTGATTCGCATCGCGGTTGGCCTGGAAGATGTGGCTGATCTGCAAGCAGATCTGGCGCGTGGCTTGGCGGCACTGTGATCGAGTTGTCCACGCCGAAGGCCGGGACTCATGGCCGAGTTGCGCTGGTCACGGGTGCCGCACGCGGTATCGGTCTGGGCATCGCGGCATGGCTGATCAGCGAAGGCTGGCAGGTGGTGCTGACGGATCTGGATCGGGTGCGTGGTTCGAAAGTCAGCAAGGTGCTCGGCGAGAACGCCTGGTTTATCGCCATGGATGTCTCGGACGAGAGTCAGGTTGCTTTATGTGTGGCTGAAGTGTTGGGTCAGTTCGGTCGTCTGGATGCACTGGTGTGCAACGCAGCGATAGCCGATCCGCACAACATCACGCTGGAAAGCCTCGATCTGGCTTACTGGAATCGCGTGCTGGCGGTGAACCTCAGTGGGCCGATGTTGCTGGCCAAGCACTGTGCGCCGTATCTGCGCGCGCACAATGGGGCGATCGTCAATCTGGCCTCGACCCGCGCCGGGCAGTCCGAGCCTGATACCGAGGCCTACGCGGCGAGCAAGGGCGGTTTGCTGGCCCTGACGCACGCCCTAGCGATCAGCCTCGGGCCGGAGATTCGCGTCAACGCGGTCAGTCCGGGCTGGATCGATGCGCGGGATCCGTCTGTGAGGCGTGCCGAGCCGTTGGCTGATGCCGATCATGCGCAGCATCCGGCGGGCAGGGTAGGGACGGTCGAAGACGTCGCGGCGATGGTGGCCTGGCTGCTGTCGAAGAATGCCGGGTTCGTGACGGGGCAGGAATTCGTGGTCGACGGCGGCATGACCAAGAAGATGATTTACTCGGAATGACACGTTTTTGTCTTTTTCAGAAAAACTTCAATCCTGCTATTGACTTAGGTTCGCTACCTGCGTAAATTTCGCGGCCTCGGAGATGCAAACGGGTGATTAGCTCAGCTGGGAGAGCGTCTGCCTTACAAGCAGAATGTCGGCGGTTCGATCCCGTCATCACCCACCACTCCCCGAGAAACTTGCGTAAGCAAGAGCGTAGGCTGAAAGTGCCTGCACCGACGCGCAGCGGTAGTTCAGTCGGTTAGAATACCGGCCTGTCACGCCGGGGGTCGCGGGTTCGAGTCCCGTCCGCTGCGCCATATTTAACGAGTCAGACATTGTCTGGTTCGCGATTGAAAAGCACCGAAGCTTTCAATCAAACGAGTTACTTGAGCGCAAGCTCAAAGCGATACGCAGCGGTAGTTCAGTCGGTTAGAATACCGGCCTGTCACGCCGGGGGTCGCGGGTTCGAGTCCCGTCCGCTGCGCCATATCTGTTTCAAGGACCACTGAACGCCTTGAAACACCGAAAGCAACCGCTGGTTGATTCGGAATCGATAGCAAAGACCCTGGTCGAAAGACCGGGGTTTTTTGTGTCTGAAATTTGACCGTCTCCTGATTATCCTTTTTTTGTTTCTACCGGTTCACTGCGGTGCAATGCCGCATTGATTTTTGATTCTTTAGTCAGATTTTTGTAACTGGTTGTTTGCGGCGAGCGCAGAAACCTTTAAAGTTAACCTTTCGGTCAGCTTTGCACTGTCAACACAGCTCTTTGCTTCGCCAGAAAGAGCTTCTGCAAGACTCGAGATTCCCAGCACATAACCAGAAGGGCGGATGCATAACCGCCCAGAGGATGATCCATGTCCAACCGTGAAATATCCCGGCGCTCGTTCCTGCAGGGCGGGCTGGTAGCGGGTGTGAGCGTCACGCTTACACCGCTTAGCACTCAGGCGCTGGCTGCCTTGATGGAAAACAGCGTGACCGTGCCGTCCGAGCAGTGGCTCGGCAACAACGGCAAGGCGCGCCAGCGTAACGATGCTTTGTCCAAAGTCTGCGGCAGCAAAGTCTTCGCCCGCGACATCCGCTCCAAGGACATGCCCGGCTGGCCGCAGCAGCAAGGCCACGCCATGTTGCTGAAAACCATCAAGGCTGATCGCATCTACGACGGCTACGACCTGTCGTGGCTCGGCGACGACTTGCAGCCTGACCGTATCGTCACTGCGGCCGATCTGGACAAGGACGGCATCGTCTTCCCGGAAGAACACGCGCCCGATCCGCTGTTGCCGCCGGGCAAAGTGCCGATGTTCATCGGGCATCCGGTGGCGATCCTGATCTGGAACGATTTCGAGCGCTTCCGCCAGGCCAAGAACAAACTCAAATTCAACGACAAAGCGATTCGTTACGGTGCGCAAGTGCCGTTTTACGAAGGCGATCCGTACGGCAGCTTCCGCTACGTACGCGTCGGTGGCGCGACTTCGGCTGATGAAGACGAATTCGCCAGCCTCAAGGATTCGATCCTGTTTCCGATGCTGAAGAACCGCCGCCCGGTGTGGAATGCCCAGCCGAACCTGCACGGCAATCTGACCGAGCGTGGTCTGTTCTACGCCGACCGCATGCAGAAACAGATCGACACGCCGCCAGACAATTGGCTGGTGTTCGACGAGCGCTACAAGACGCCATCGATCGAACCGGCCGCGCTGGAGCCGGACAACGGTAATGGTTGGTACGACCCCGCGACCAAGACTCTGCATTTCGTGGTTGCCACTCAGTGCCCACTGGAAGTTGCGACCGAAACCGCGAAGATGATTTCGCCGTCGCGCTTCGGCCTGGCCAACCTGAATATGCACCCGGGCTATACCGTCGGTTACGGCTCCAAAGACCACAATATTTTCGTTTACTACGCAGCCTTGGCGGCGTTGTACGGCGCCGGTGTGCCGATTCGTCTGGCCAACGACCGCTACGAGCAGTTCCAGAGCGGCATCAAGCGCCACCCGTTCGACATTCGCTACCAACTGGCAGTGGACAAGGACGATCACAGCTTCAAGATTTTCCGTTCGGAAATGAGTGTCGACGGCGGTGGCCGGATCAACTACAGCCCTTCAGTAGCGGCGGTTGGCGCTACGGCGGCGCAGTCGATCTACTACATGCCACAGAACGACCTGCAAGTGACGGCCTATCATTCGCGCGCGGTTGAAGCGGGATCGATGCGCGGCTACGGCACTCTCCAAAGCATGGCTGCCACTGAAATGATGATCGACGAAATCGCCGATCGCCTCGGCGTCGATGCCATCGACTTACGGCGCAAAAACGCTCTGCGTTCGGGGATGAAAAATACCCAGGGCGCGATCCCGGCCGGTGCTCTGCGCCTGCACGAGATTCTCGACAAGGCTTCGTTGCACGAAGTCTGGAAGAATCGCGATGTAATCAAAAAGCAGCGTGAAGCGGCCGATCCGGATAACTGGTACGGCGTCGGTTTTGCGATTTGCCAGAAAGACTTCGGCACCGGTTCCGAAGCGCCGATGGCCAGCATCGAATTCACCGCTGACGGTCGCATTTCCCTGCGCCATATCGGCATCGAGATCGGCACCGGCATGTCCACCTCGCAAGCACTGGTTGTCGCGGATTTCCTCGGTAGCCCGGCGCACGAAGTGAAGACCGGCGAAACCGAATGGCAGGAAATGCAGCTGATCACCGGCGGCAATCCTTACACCATGAGTCAGGCCGAGCAGGACAGCTTCCTGCGCAACCCGCGTTGGGTCGGCAAGCTGGCGTCGGCCTCGTCGGCGACCAACTCTGCTTACTACTTCAGCCACGCCACCCGTGAAGCGGCACGCGTATTGTTCAACCACGGCCTGTGGCCGGCGGCGCTGGAGATCTGGCGCCAAGGTCCATTCGGCGGGCAGGCCAACCCTTACGTGGTGCGTCGCGAAGATGCGCATTGGGTCGACGGCAAACTTACTGCCAACGGCATGCAGCCGCTGACGTTCGAAGAGCTGGCCAAGCGCTGCCACGAACGTGGTCTGGTGACCGGCGCGACTGTGCACGGCTTCAACCGCTGGAGTTGGGCCGAGGCCGAATACAGCATCGACGGCGTGCGCGAGCGTTTGCCGCTCGACGGTCTGGCGGTGAAGTACGGCGACGGCGCTCCTAAAGCGAAAAAAGCGCAGATGAGCAGCAATGGTTTCCATCTGCTCGATCGGCAGAACATCGCTTATCCGGCGACTCAACTGAACAACGCGGCGGTGACTTATTACAGTCCGGTCGCAACGCTGGTCGAGTTGAAGGTCAACAAAGGTTCGGCTGAAGTCTCCGTAATTAATCACCACTCGTGGCTGGAATGCGGTCGCGTGTTGGTCGAAGAGCTGGTGCGCGGTCAGCTCGAAGGGGGGATCGCCATGGGTATCGGGCATGCGCTGATGGAAGAGATGCCGCTGTACGAAGGCGGGCCGGGGGAGGGTGACTGGAACTTCAACCGGTATCGCCTGCCGATGGCCCGCCACGTTGCGGTGTGGAAGCAAACGGCGGAAATCCTGCCGCCGCTCTCGCCAAGCGATCCGTCCAAAGGCATCGCCGAAGTGGTGATGATCCCGGTGGTCGGTGCCATCGGTAACGCTGTGGCTCATGCCATCGGCAAACGTGTTCGCGACCTGCCAATCACTGCTACGCGCATCAAGGAGGCCCTCAATGGCTAACCGTCCGCTTCAACTGACCCTCAACGGTCAATCCGTCGGCCCGGTGGAGATCCCTGATGACCTGCCGATGATCGACTACCTGCACGAATACAAGAACCTCACCGGTTCGCGTCTGGGCTGCGGCCAAGGCATCTGCCACGCCTGCGTGGTGATCGTCGATAATCCGGACGGCACCAGCGAAGAAGTGCGCACCTGCATCACCGGCGCACATTACTTCGAAGGCAAGAAGGTTCGTACCATCGAGGGTCACGCGACCCGTGACGAGCAAGGCCAGGTCACCGAGTTGAACCCGATTCAGCAGCGTTTCGTCGACGAGTTCGCCTTCCAGTGCAGCTACTGCGCGCCGGGCTTCGTCAACGCCGCCACCGTGCTGGTGGAAAAACTGCAACGCCAGCCGATTGTCAAAAGTCAGCTGGAACAAGTCATCGAGGACAGCCTCGGCCATCACATCTGCCGTTGCACCGGGTACGTGCGTTATTACAGCGCTACTCGCAACGTGCTGACCGATCTCGGCCTGGTCAAGGAGGGTTGAGCATGAAGCAACTATTAACCCGCCTGACGCTGGCGGTCGGTTTGGCTGCGCCGGTACTTCTCGCGCACGCGGATGATCAGGTCAAACGCGGCGAATATCTCGCCCGCGCCGCCGATTGCATGGCTTGCCACACCGCGCCGGGTGGCGCGCCGTATGCTGGCGGGCTGCCAATCGTCTCGCCATTCGGCACGATCTACGGCACCAACATCACCCCGAGCAAGGAACACGGGATTGGTCAGTACAACGACGACGAGTTCTTCGCCGCGCTGACCGAAGGCAAGCGTCGCGACGGCGCGAATCTGTACCCGGCGATGCCGTACACCTCGTATCACTTGATGCCTCGCGAAGATTCGGATGCGATTCACGCGTATCTGAAAACCGTTGAGCCGATCGAGCGCGCTGCGCCGGTCACCAGCCTGAGTTTCCCGTTCAACGTGCGTCTGGGCCTGATGGGCTGGAACGTGCTCTACGGCAAAGACGTCAAGCTGGAGCCTGCCGAAGGCAAAAGCGAGGCCTGGAAACGCGGCCAGTACATGGTCGACGTGCTAGGGCACTGCGGCGAATGCCACACCCCGCGCGGCTTGCCGGGTGCGATGCAGCAAGACAAGCGCATGACCGGCGGCATTCTCAATGGCTATCTGGCCCCGAGCCTGCTGGCGACTGATCTGGCGGCACGCGGCTGGAATCATCAGGATCTGAGCACGTTCCTCAAGCACGGCATGAGCGCGCAAGGCACGATGTTCAACGAGATGTTCCCGGTGTTCCACAACAGTACTCAAGGGCTGAGTGATCCGGATCTGGCAGCGATGGCGACGTTCCTGCTTGGCGATCAACCGCCAGAGGCCAAGGCGCTGACCGAAGTGCCATTGGACAAGCTCAGCCCGAGCGCTCAGCGTGGCCGTCAGGAATACCTGAACGTCTGCGCCGGTTGTCACGCGGCCGGTGGCGAGGGCAAACCGCACATCGCTGTGGCCATGCGCGGCAACACTACGCTGCGTCTGGAAGATCCACGTAATTTGCTGCGAGTGATCGAGGATGGTATCGGCGAACAGAAATTTTCCGGGTTCGAACACATGCAACCGATGCCGGGTTTTGCCGACAAGCTCAGTCCTGGGCAGCTGACCGATCTGCTCAACTATCTGCGTCAGGGTTGGGGTGGTCAGCCTGCTGAATTGGCGGTGAGCGACGTGCAGAAACTGCAAGTCGACGCCCCGACCGTCGAGCACAAGGCGCACTGACATGCAGCATCTCGATCTGCAGGTCATCCGCCGGGCGCTGGAGTGGTCGCTGGCCGGGCAGCGCATCTGGCTGTGCACGGTGCTGACGACTTACGGCTCGGCGCCACGCGCGCCGGGTTCGCTGCTGGCGGTCAATGCTGGCGGGCAGTGGATGGGGTCGCTGTCCGGTGGTTGCGTCGAGGAAGACTTTCTCGAGCGCGTTGCCGAAGGTGCGTTTCTCGATGCGGTCAACGTGGTGCGTTACGGTGAGGGCGATGATCCGCGTTCGCGGGTCAGCCTGCCGTGTGGCGGCATTCTTGATGTACTGGTTGAGAAATTCGACGCCGACTGCGACGTGCAGGTGCATCTGCGTGAGCTGGAGTCGGCGTTGCTCGGTCAGCGTCGGTTGATTCGTGAGGTCGATCTGGTCTCAGGCGCGCGCAGCGTATTTGCAGATCAGGAGCAGGGCGCGCGGATCGAGCGCGAGATTGATCGCGTGCGGATCCGCATCGGTGCGGCGCAACGGTTGTTGCTCGCGGGTTATTCCAGCGTGGCGCAGGCCTGTGCCGAGTTTGCGGTCGGTCTCGGCTTCGAGGTGATTCTCTGCGATCCGCGTGATGAAGTACTGGAGGGTGTAGTGCTGAATGGCGTGGAAATTCGTCGGCAATTGCCGTCGGTGTTCATTGCTGACGGCGGCTGCCATCGCGACACGGCGGTGGTGGCGTTGACCCATGATCCACGCATCGACGACCTGGCGATGATGGAAGCGGTGCGCACCGAAGCGTTTTACATCGGCGTGATGGGTTCGCTGAAGACATCGCAGAAACGCTTCGAGCGTTTGCGCCGGATAGGTGGGTTGGGTGAGGTTGAACTGGCGCGGATTCATGCGCCAATCGGGCTTAACCTTGGCAGCAAGACGCCAGCGGAGATTGCCTTGGCGGTACTCGCGGATATCTTGCGGATTCGTAGCGGGATTGCTCGCGATCGACTCTGACACAACCAATACTTGTGGCGAGGGAGCAAGCTCCCTCGCCACAAGTGTTTTTGCGGTCAGAAAATCTGATCAGAAACCGAGCTTGTCTCGCAGCCCGTAGTACCAGGCACCCATTGCCGCGAACGGCGTACGCAGCAATTGCCCGCCCGGGAACGGGTAGTGCGGCAGATCGGCAAACGCATCGAATCGTTCAGCCTGACCACGCAGCGCTTCGGCCAGCACCTTGCCGGCGAGATGCGTATAAGTCACGCCGTGGCCACTGCAACCCTGCGAATAATAGATGTTGTCGCCCAGGCGCCCGACCTGCGGCAAGCGCGACAGGGTCAGCAGGAAATTTCCGGTCCACGCGTAATCAATCTTCACGTCTTTAAGCTGCGGAAAGGCCTTGAGCATTTTCGGGCGGATGATCGCTTCGATGTTCGCCGGATCGCGCGCGCCGTACACCACGCCGCCGCCGAAGATCAAGCGCTTGTCGCCCGTCAGGCGGTAGTAGTCGAGCAGGTAGTTGCAGTCTTCGACGCAGTAGTCTTGCGGCAACAAAGTCTTCGCCAATTCATCACTCAACGGCTCGGTGGCAATCACCTGGGTGCCGCACGGCATGGACTTGGCCGCCAGTTCCGGCACCAGATTGCCCAGGTACGCGTTGCCGGCAACGATGATGAACTTGGCCCTCACCTTGCCTTGCGGCGTGTGCACCACCGGGTTGGCACCGCGCTCGATGCGCACGGCGGGGGATTGTTCATAGATAGTGCCACCGAGCGATTCCACCGCTGCAGCTTCGCCGAGCGCCAGATTCAGTGGGTGGATGTGCCCGCCGCTCATGTCGAGCATGCCGCCGACGTATTGATCGCACGCCACCACTTCACGGATGCGTCGTTGATCGAGCAACTCAAGCTGAGTGTGGCCGAAGCGCTCCCACAGGCGCTTCTGCGATTCCAGATGCCCCATCTGCCGCGCCGAGACGGCGGCGAATACGCCGCCATCCTTCAGATCGCACTGGATGTTGTACGTGGCAACACGCTCGCGAATGATCCGTCCGCCCTCGAACGCCATATGCCCGAGCAACTGCGCCTGCTTCGGGCCGACGCTGCGCTCGATCACATCGATGTCGCGGCTATAACTGTTAACGATCTGCCCGCCATTGCGTCCGGAAGCGCCGAAGCCGACTTTGGCAGCCTCAAGCACAGTCACGCGAAAACCGTTCTCCAGCAGGAACAGGGCAGAGGACAGTCCCGTATACCCGGCGCCGATCACACAGACATCCGTCTCTACCTCATCCTGCAAGGCCGGACGTGGCGGTACGGCATTCGCCGACGCAGCGTAATAAGACTCTGGGTAAGGAGTGTTCGCCATCCTGCAGCCTCTGTTTAATATATTTTACGAGTGCACCGATCCTACCCGAGTTGAAAATCCTCCGCCAGCCTGGGCAAAAACCAGTGCCCATGGCGCGAAATTAAATATTTTGCATATTCATAGGGTTAGGTGAAAAAAAGGTGTTGACACCCCTCCGGAATTCCGTAGAATGCCGCCTCACAGCAGGCACGTAGCTCAGTTGGTTAGAGCACCACCTTGACATGGTGGGGGTCGTTGGTTCGAGTCCAATCGCGCCTACCAAACAAAATCCGCTCTGCTGGGCGGTCTAGAAGGGCTCACCGAAAGGTGGGCCCTTTTTTGTTGTCTTTGATTTCATGCAGAGCGTTCACAAAATATCGGGCTCGTTCACACTGGGCAATGTGAACTCCAAAACCTCCTTTCTTCGATGCGTAACAACACACCAAGGGAATCGCAATGAGAGCATGGACAGCGGTTGCACTGCTGGCTCTGGCAGGGGCAACAAATGCATGGGCGGCAGAAGACTTCCGTTGCACGATTGAAAGCACCGTCGCCGCTAAAGAAAAGCCGATAAACGCATTTTTCATCGGCAAACAGTTCACCGTAGAAAGGCGGACTGGATTGATGGCAGGCGCCCTGAAGAATTCTTACGTCACCGCCCCACAAGTTATTGACTACGGCTCGACTGAGAATAGCTACAAGGCCGTAGCGACCATGCGGAAGGATCAGGGGGCGGGAGTTGGTTCAAGCATCTATGCACTGACGATCAATGAGTATGACGAGGGCGACAGAAAGCCCTTCATCTTCCTGCAAAACGACGAAGCGTTTCTTGGTTGGTGCGAGCATTTCTGATTTGAGGTGGGTCGCAAAGCGTACCGAAACCCTTCCCGTGCTCGGTCAGCTGTAGCTGCAACTATCGGCAACGTGCTGCTGGCCCCTAGCCATTGCGGGCATTACTATCACTGAACCTTTTCGGTGAGATGTAAGCATGAGCGATGACGTAAAGAAGACTTGGCAGCAGTTTGTTTCCGAGTACCAGGCGCCTTCAGAAGCCGCTTGGATCAATGACTTCGCCATCAGGTGCTTCAGGGATACGGGAGACGGTGATTACATTGCTGCGAGGTTGGCCCTGAATGCTGGTTTGGCTACACAGGCCATATGGTCTGGGTTGCAAGCTGTCGAAAAGTACTTGAAGTGCATGCTGCTTCTTCGCAGGGTCAGCTCAAAGGGGCTAGGGCACAAAATCGCTGAAGGCCTTGGGCTGTTAAATGATCGCTTAGGCTACGACATCGTTTTGCCCGACCACGAGCAAGCGTTCTTCAACCACCTCGCAGAGTCTTGTGGTGATCGATATCTAGTCGCATCACTCCACCTATTCGATCACGAGCTATCAGGGTTAGATGCACTGGTGTCGCCTCCGCCAGTACTGCGATGTGCTTGATGTCGAGCACTATAACGACAAGCCATCTGAAGCGGTTTTGTCTAGGAGCCTGGATAAGATCAAGTCGAGGCTGGACGGAGAGCCTATTGGTGGACACCTAGAGCGCGGCGCTCTTGAGAAGATTCTGGCTGACCAGCATCACCGGGCCCATGAAGGTCTTGTCTGGCGTAACGCAATGTTCGGTGGGGGGTAGCCTTTCAGCGCCTCGTCTGAAAATTTCAACTTCGTGGCGACCAACTCGCCGTTGTACTTAAATCCTCAAATCGTCAGGGCGGTGAGTAAACTGGTGCATCTGCCTAAGGGGGCTCTGGAAGCGTTCGAAGAACTCGCAATGCAGCGAGGAAAGGTTTGACGCCTCTTGGTATGGCGCCTTTGTGGTGGTCTTGCAATACATCAGTAATGGATTGAACTGATCCGATTGGATACCAGTACGGCGACCACTCGAGACGGAAGAAACCCTGAGGTAGATCGAACGAGGTGACGCGATGGTGGCAAGCCATGACACGCGGTAGGATCGCGTACTACCAGCAGACCATAAGGATGGTCAGCAGTGCCGTTGCCGCCGGCCTATGAAGCGCTTACTGGGTTTCGGGGCATTCGAAGTTCCAGGAATAAATCTTCATGTCTTTGATTTTTTCACCCACAGTTCCCACGCCCAAGCAGATATCCTTTTTTTTGTAATTGAAACTGCAAAAGCGAACGCCCTCTGTGCATGACTCTATTTCAACAAGTCCTTCTCTCATAAGAATATTTTCGACGCCAAACTCTCCAGAATAGGTTCTGTTCGGCTGCCAGCCACTTTTGATCAGGGCTTTTCTGGCGCTGGTAAATGACATCCCCTCTTTGATTGGTAATTCTGCTGCGTGCGCAATGAAACTGGCGAAGCACGACAGGCTGATCAAAATCGTTCGCAGTATCATTGCTCTGTACCGCCGAAGCTTTTGTACATCGCTGCTACCTTAGAGTATTCAGTAAAAGGTTGGCCGGATGGCTTGCCGTTGATAGGCCGATTTCCCTGGCCTGGTCCCATGGGTAATGCTTCCCATTTTTTCGAGGCTTTCCCCACTGCCCCTTTCAAATCCCCACTGATCAGTAATTCGATGGCGCCGACCTTTCGCAGTAGTTCAACGGCAATCAAATCCTGTGTTCCTGGGCTGAAGTCAGTTAGTCCCATTGCTGTCACCGAATTTTCGGACCAAGTGGCTTTAGTGACCTGGTATCTGCCTGAGGCCGTAGTTGAGCCGCCATAACCGGGACCGGGATGGGTAGACTCATCACTAAATGTCCACTTGCCGGCTTTAAAGCCAGGCGCCCAGCCATAGCCATACTTGGCGTGGTAGTCGCCTCCCTCAACCTGCGCAAGAGTTTCAAGAAATGCTCTGACGTTGGTGTTTTTTAGAAACTCGGCATTCTGAGTGCGCCGAACTTGTTGCTTGGCGGACAGCAACAATTTTTTTTGAGTGACGTCCTTTATGGGTGTCACCACTGCCTCAGCCTTGACCGACATGTTTCTGCCATTTTTGCTGAGCACTCCGGTCGCAGCGGGCATACTCAATCCTCCAGAAACAGTTTGATGTTTTCTGGCAAGTGCGAGCTCACAACGTGGGTGAAACCCATTGCATCGCTTACGCCGTGTTCTATGCTCCCGTCTTTGCGCTGGATGGCATAGTCGAGATTCGCCAGCGGTTCGCCGGACTCTTCGTCGACGAGTCTGAACTTATCGCTAAAATGTACGGGCATAGGTATCAGCCCACTAAACGGTGCTGCCACTACGGTGTCACCAATAATGACTGAGCCAGATCCGCCTATAACCACGTTGCCGTGGCCACCGGTACTGTCCTTAGTCGCCGCATTCAGTCCGTTTATAAAAACCGTGGTACTCACGCCGCCGGTGATGGGGCTGCCGCAGGCGGATTTGTCGGTCATTCGAGCTGCGGCGAGGCCGTCGAAGTTCACGTTGGGGGAGCCGCTGGCAATCGGGTTGGTGCCGTGTCCCGGTAGTGGGCAACTGGTGGGGTCTGTTACTCGCGCAGCAGGTTTGCCACTCATGGGAAATTCCTTTTCAAAGTTTCAAGTGGGCGTTGGCAGGCCTTCGCTGAATCTCGCGATCCTAGCTATCAGGCCTCATGAAATGCCTGGCGGTGCGAGTGGGAATAGTCGTGTCGAGTGCGCATTCGAAGGGAATGGCCCCGCACATGGATGAAGATCACATCAAATTTAACCGTCCCTGTAAAATTCGCTCGCGGATAATCCTATTAAATACAGGAGGCGGTCAATAACAGTTACATGTTTTAGGTTGACAGTCTGCGAAGCGCGGAAAGACGGGAATTTTACGATAATGTGCCTTGCTTGATCAGTAGTCCGGATTTCTAGACGGATTTATGATTTTTCATCCACTTTATTGTTTTGAACGCTCCGCTTTAACTCACCATCTGGCGGCGACCATTAAAAATATGTGGTTATTTAATGACTTGCGTATGATTTTAACCAACCAGTTATCGAAAATACGTTGTTACACAAAGGATATTTCAGTAACATTCGTCCCGCGTTCACCACCACGGTTTATGCATTTTTAAATCCCAAGCTTCCATCAGCTGCTTGGGATTTTTTTTGCCTGCGATTTGCCTCTCTCCGATTTTCGCTCCAGACCGACACTCAACGGCCGCGAGCGAATCCCTGCTTTTTCGACTACTACTCTCAGGCTGATTTCTAAATCCGTCCGACGGGAGTCTATCGATGCTTTCTCATTGGTTTCTTGCAGCTATTCATCTGCTGGCATTTGCCTTGGGCTTCTGGGCGGTGCTGACCCGTGGCGCTGCTTTCAGTCGCCTGGCGGCCGGGGCGGGGGAGGCTCGGCGTGTGTTGATCGCCGACAATCTGTGGGGGCTTTCTGCTTTGGTGTTGCTGGTGACTGGCGGCATGCGCGCCTTCGGCGGTTTTGAGAAGGGCACTGACTATTATCTACACCAGCCGCTATTTCATTTGAAGATGACTTTGTTCGTGTTGATTCTGCTGCTGGAGCTTGCGCCGATGATCACGTTGATCAAGTGGCGTATCGCACAGTCGCGCAGTGCGCCGCTGGATATGCGGCGTCTGAAGCTGTTTGCGCGAATCAGTCATGTCGAAGCGCTGCTGATGGTGCTGATGGTGATTGCTGCTACGGGCATGGCGCGCGGCGTCACATTTGGGTAGGTGAGCGCGATTCCGAGCGATGTATCAGAAACGTCCGACAGCCAGTCATGGGAATGGCAGGTAACATCGGCTGCGAAAAGGGGAGTAGGGCGGGAGAGATGACAACGCAGGCGCCGTGACCTGTGGGGCGGGAAGCAGATGGCAATACGGCGCTCGAATCTTTAGCCAGTCATCACGCGAAGGCAAACGAACTGGCTACTGACTGCAGGTTTCAGGGGGTTTGTGGCTTGTCCGGAGCGGTCAGGCCAGCCTGAATGCGCTGGTAGATTTCTTCACGGTGCACGGCAACGTTTTTCGGGGCGTTGATGCCGATCCGAACTTGCTGGCCGCTGACGCCGAGAATGGTGATGGTGATGTCATCACCAATATTTATGCTTTCACCGACTTTGCGGGTGAGTATCAGCATGGTCTTCTCCTTGATTGCTTTGTAGGGCACCTGATTCAGACAGTGCAGAGGTCGGTGGTACGTATAGATTAGTGCGAAGTCTCACAATTTGGGTGCCTCATTCTGACGCGCAGATGCGGCATTAATTCCCAGCGCGTAACTATACAGGGGGAGCAATCATCAATCTCGTTGTTTTGTGCCCATTTTGCGGGGGCTTTGGCAGTATTTGCGATGTTAAGATCGCTGCTTTGAGAATTTCGAGGAAAACGTTGTGCGCAAACTGGTCTGGGTAATCGCGGCACTGGCATTGGCGGGATGTGGTGAAGGTAAAAGCGTGGACGCGCAGAAGCCGAAATCCGCAGCGGTAACGGCGCCTGCTGTCGCCGCAGGTCCGCAGTGGGATCTGGAAGTGCGTGGCGAAACTCCCCAGGCTGTCAGCGATCTCAGCGGTTGGCTGATCGAACATGGCTTTGTCACCAGTGTCATTCGCGATGCCAATGGCAAAACCCGGATTCTGGTCGGTCCGTTCAATTCGCAGGCGGATGCCGAAGCGCGCCAGGCGCAATTGAGCGCGGCGCTGATCAAGGCGAAAAAACAGAATATTGAATCGCTGATCCTTGAGCGTCCGGCCGCACAATAAACGGACCATTCAGCGGAGCTGACTAAAGCGGATTCCAAGCGGCTCGTTTTCATGGGATTCACTGATGAATTCCTCAAGGAGCTCCGCATGGCCTCCGCCAATCCGTACAAGCTGTTTGACGTGATTTTGCGTCAGAAAACCCGGCTGACTCCGCATTTGATGCGGATCACGCTCGCCAGTCCGGCAGTCACCGAGATGGCGACTTGGGCGCCCGATCAACGAGTGAAGTTGTTTTTCCCCGCCACCGATGGTTCGCCTGCCAAACTTTCTCAGGGTGAGGGCTGGTATGCGCGTTTCCGCGCGATGCTGGCTGACCGCCGCCCCGCGATGCGCACTTACACCATCCGCCACTTGCGCGCCGCACAGGGTGAAGTGGATATCGATTTCGTTCTGCATGGTGAAACCGGCCCGGCGTCTCGTTGGGCGTTGCGCGCGCAACCTGGCGAGTCGATGCAAATCCTCGCGCCGGACAGGGATTTTTCTGCGCAGGACGCGGGTGGTTTCGAATGGAAGCCGCCACAAACCCTTAAGCAGCTGTTACTGGTAGCCGATGCGACCGCATTGCCCGCCGCTATGGGTATTCTCGATGAGCTCGCGGCGCTCGCGGAGCCACCGCAGACCGAAGCATTTTTTGAAGTGGATAGTCGTGAGGACATGCTCGCAGTTCCCGACTGGCCCGGGCTTTCGGTGCAGTGGCTGATTCGCGAGCAAGCGGTAGCTGGCTCGTTGATGGTGGAGGCGGTGCGGCAGGCAGCATTACCTGCCGACGCATCATCTGTCCGTCAGGCAGTCGACTTGGCCGACGTCGATATCGATGAAGAAATTCTCTGGGAAACTGCCGGGGCGGCCACTGAAGGATTTTATGGCTGGATCGCCGGCGAATCCGCTGCGGTCATGAATCTGCGCAAGTACCTCATCAAGGAGCGCGGAATCCCGCGCGAATCACTCAATCTGATGGGTTACTGGCGTTACAACAAGGCTGGTAGCTAGCCACAAAAAAGGCCTCGTTCGAGGCCTTTTTTTTATGCGCTCGATCAGCCGCAAGATCTCATGTTCACCGGGCCGACGAACTCGTTGCCGCGTCCCATCACGCACGCCACGCTCTGGTTGCGCTGACGTTCCCAGTCTTGCACCGGATAGGTCTTGTCCCACGCTTCGTACAATTGCCGATCCTGCTTCGACAGGCGCAAGCCGTATTGCTTGCTCATGTAGAAATAAGTGCGGGCGATCATGCCGCGAATCGAAGGGCGGGGCATGACTTTCTTCGCCTTGAAATCGACCTGGGTCAGGCAGGAACCATACTGGCCCTGCTGCACCGGCAGCCAACCGAAGCTGAAATTGCTGCGATCGCCGTTGACCTCGCCAATGCTCGGTACCAGGTTGTGCAAGTCGGCTTCGGCTTTCTGATAGGTAGGATCGTAGCGCGTGCAGTTTTTGCGCCCACCTTCCTGCCAGCATTGACGCTGATGGCCGATTTGCCAGGCTGGAACGATGTGCTCCCATTCAATCCGTGAGGCGCGCTTGGCGTTCTTGCGCGGCACGTAACCGCAAGCGGCCAGATCGACTCGGTTGCCGGTGTACTTGCACCCGCAATAAAACTCGGTGGACTGCGGCGCGTAGAGCTTCCAGGCGACCTTCTTGGCTTCAGAGAATGTCCGGGGTGCGCCAGCGTTGGCGCCCATGGAAACGAACAGCAACAGCACAGCAATAAAACGCAAACTCATTAAATCAATCTTCCTTCGGCACAACCCAGAAAATCTGCACGCCGCCATCGTCGCGATAAGCGAGGGTGACGTTGTCGTTCTCGTCGATTTCTTCCAGCAACTGCTCCCATTCATCCACGGGTTCATCCGGCAGACGAAAGATCAACGCAGCCTTGGCTTTTTGCGCGGTGGGGGAATTGATGATTTTTTGCACGCGAATGCCCATACGCGCATAGGTATCAGGAGCATCAGGGGAGGTGGCCACGAGGTTATCCTTATTAAGCTGTACGTGCATACAGTATTTAACTGTAGGCATTTTCGCAACTGCTTAAAATTCAAGAAAATCCTCTGACAGCGGTTTTCCGCTTTTGATGTAACTCGAGTCGGATTTTTTTGCAGGATAGAGGTGAAGCGCTTGTAGGATTTTGCACCACTCGCCGGCGTGGCCAGTGGCGCAAAAAAAGCCCGATCAGGATGCGATCGGGCGAGGATCAATCAATATTCCCAGAACATCCGCTGCAGTTCTTTGCTGTCGTTGGTCTTGGTCAGTGCGACCATCGCCAGGATGCGCGCTTTCTGTGGGTTCAGGTCGTGAGCCACAACCCAGTCGTACTTGTCGTCAGGCTGTTCAGCGTTACGCAGAACGAAACCGCCGGCATTGACGTGGGACGAGCGAATGATCTGCACGCCGTCCTTACGCAGGGCTTGCAACGCCGGAACTACGCGCGAAGACACCGAACCGTTGCCGGTACCCGCGTGGATGATCGCTTTGGCGCCGGATTGCGCGAAGGCTTTGTAGGCGGTATCGCCCACGTTGCCGTAGGAATAGGCGATCTCTACATCAGGCAGACTCTTGATGTCTTTGATGTCGAATTCCGAATCCATGGTGTGGCGCTTGGCTGGCAGGCGGAACCAGTAGGACTTGCCTTCAACGACCATGCCCAGTGGGCCCCAGGCGCTTTTGAAGGCTTCGGTCTTGATGTTGATCATTTTGCTGACATCGCGACCGGACTGGATTTCGTCGTTCATGGTCACCAGCACGCCTTTGCCGCGCGCGTCTTTGCTGCTGGCAACGGCTACGGCGTTGTACAGGTTGAGCATGCCATCTGCCGACATCGCGGTGCCTGGGCGCATCGAGCCGACAACGATGATTGGCTTGTCGGTTTTCTCTACCAGATTGAGGAAGTAAGCGGTTTCTTCCAGGGTGTCGGTGCCATGGGTGATGACGATGCCGTCGACGTCTTTGCTGTCGGCCAGTTCGGCTACGCGGCGACCCAGTTGCAGCAGGTTTTCATTGGTGATGCTTTCCGAGGCGATCTGCATGACTTGTTCGCCACGCACGTTCGCCAGTTTGTTCAATTCCGGAATGCCGGCGATCAATTGTTCAATGCCAACCTTGGCCGCCTGATAGGTGGCGCTGTTGGCTGCGCTGGCGCCAGCGCCGGCAATGGTGCCGCCGGTGGCCAGTACTACCACGTTGGCCAGTTTGGTCTGGGCTTCAACTTCTTTTGCTTGAAGAGCGGTGGGCAGGAGCAGCAGGAGGGCCAAAGCGCCCGGAACGAAGGTTTTGAAAGCAGATTTCATTATTTTTCTCTCTAGTAGTGAGACGGTGCTGATGCAGGTTCATCTAGATGCGCCCCTTCGCGATCTGAGGGGCGCAGGGAAGGGAGCAGGATCTGTACCATCCGTACTGTGCTTGAGAAAATTGTTTAACTTGATGATTTACATCAATATTTTATCGTCAGATAAAACGTCGCGAGCATTCGGAGTCCGGTATTCCGAACAACAATGCCTTTCACGTTCGGCTCTCCGAAAAGGCCTGCATGATCAGTCGGACATGCGCGGTTGCCTATTGCGGATTCTCTGCTAAAGAAACCACCCGAATGGCCGATGTGCTCCCTAAGGAATCTATTTTTTCAGGAGTTCATATGTCGTTGACCGTCGGTTTTCCTCATCCCAACACCATCACCATCGGTGGCAAGACGCCGGCTGCAATTGATGCCTTGAATGAGGCCGCTGCCAAGGAGTCGGACCAGTTGCTGGGTAAGGAAGAGGTCAAGACCAATCAAGTCAGAACCGGCGGCCCTGCGCAGGAAGAACCTCAGGTCGAGAGCGGTGGCAATCAAAGTATCACCGTGAAAATGCTGCTCAAGCGCATGCAGGAACTGCAAAAGCAACTGCAAGAACAGCAGCAGCAACTGGCCGCCGCGCAAGCTGCGAGTTATCCGACCCCTGAAGCCAAAGCTACCCGGGTGATGGCTATTCAGGGCCAGATCGCCGCCACCAGCGGTGCACTCGCCCAAGTAGCGGCGAGCCTGGTGAAGGAGCTGACCAAGAGCGCGGGCGGCGTGATCAACACTACGGCATAAGATGCGCGGCGATTCTGGTGAATCGCTTAACCAAAAAAGCCGATTTTCTAACGTTGACAAATCTCGGCAGGATTCGCATAGTTCGGTCTACGCAAACGTTTGCGCGGCCTCCACGATGGGCTACAGTCATCGGGGACGCAGCGAAGCTTACGCCAGCGCAAGCGTTGCTCACAATAATCATAAGATCGGAGTGAACCCATGAAGCTGCCATTCGCTGGACGTCTTCTCGCTGTCGCCATGCTGGCTGCCGCGTCCGCTGCACTGCCTGTCTCCTCGGCCTTCGCCGAAACCCCGGAAAAACCTAAAGTCGCGCTGGTCATGAAGTCTCTGGCCAACGAATTCTTCCTGACCATGGAAGACGGCGCCAAGGCCTACCAGAAAGACCACGCCGCCGATTTCGACCTGATCTCCAACGGCATCAAGGACGAAACAGACACCGCCGGCCAGACGCGCATCGTCGAGCAAATGATTCTGGCCAAGGTCAATGCGCTGGTGATCGCGCCGGCTGACTCCAAAGCCATGGTGCCGGTGATCAAAAAAGCCATCGATGCCGGTATCACCGTGATCAACATCGATAACCAGCTCGACCCGGCCGTGGTCAAAAGCAAAAACCTCACTGTGCCTTTCGTAGGCCCGGACAACCGCAAAGGCGCGCGTCTGGTGGGTGAGTACCTGGCCAAACAATTGAAGGCTGGTGACCAAGTCGGCATCATTGAAGGTGTATCGACCACCACCAATGCCCAGGCGCGTACCGCTGGCTTCAAGGACGCGATGGAAGCGGCGCAGATCAAAGTGGTCTCGCTGCAATCGGGTGATTGGGAAATCGACAAGGGCAACAAGGTTGCCGCTTCGATCCTCAGCGAATACCCGGACGTCAAAGCCCTGCTCGCCGGCAACGACAGCATGGCCGTCGGCGCCGTGTCCGCTGTGCGTGCCGCCGGCAAGGCTGGCAAAGTGCAAGTGGTCGGTTATGACAACATCAATGCCATCAAGCCAATGCTCAAAGACGGCCGCGTGTTGGCGACTGCCGACCAGTTCGCTGCCAAGCAAGCGGTGTTCGGCATTGAGACTGCACTGAAAATCGTCAAGGGTGAGAAGGTCGACACCGGCACCAATGGCGTAGTCGAAACGCCAGTCGAACTGGTCACCAAGTAAGCCTTCTGGCGACACAAATGGCGCTCGTCCGTCCGGGCGAGCCCATGGAGATTTCTTATGTCAGTTTCCGCTCCGAACGCTGTCCTCACGGTCAGCGGTATCGGTAAGACTTATGCGCAGCCGGTGCTCTCGGACATCGACCTGACGCTGATGCGCGGTGAAGTGCTGGCACTGACCGGCGAGAATGGCGCCGGTAAAAGCACTCTGTCGAAAATCATAGGCGGGCTGGTCACACCGACCACCGGCCAGATGCAGTTTCAGGGCAAAGACTATCGCCCCGGCAGTCGGACTCAGGCTGAAGAGCTTGGCGTACGCATGGTCATGCAAGAACTCAATCTGCTGCCGACGCTGTCGGTCGCAGAAAATCTGTTTCTCGACAATTTGCCGAGTAACGGTGGCTGGATCAGCCGCAAGCAATTGCGCAAGGCTGCAATCGAGGCAATGGCGCAAGTCGGTCTCGATGCGATTGATCCGGATACCCTTGTTGGTGAACTGGGCATCGGTCACCAGCAAATGGTCGAAATCGCCCGCAACCTGATCGGCGATTGCCACGTGCTGATCCTCGACGAACCGACCGCGATGCTCACGGCTCGCGAAGTCGAAATGCTCTTCGAGCAGATCACCCGCTTGCAGGCGCGCGGCGTTTCGATCATCTATATCTCGCACCGCCTCGAAGAACTGGCGCGCGTGGCGCAACGGATCGCCGTGCTGCGTGACGGCAATCTGGTCTGCGTCGAGCCGATGGCCAATTACAACAGCGAGCAACTGGTCACGTTGATGGTCGGTCGTGAGCTGGGCGAACACATCGATATGGGGCCGCGCAACATCGGCGCGCCTGCATTGACGGTCAAAGGCCTGACCCGTTCCGACAAGGTGCGCGACGTTTCCTTTGAGGTGCGTGCCGGCGAGATCTACGGTATTTCCGGATTGATCGGGGCAGGGCGCACTGAGCTGCTGCGCTTGATTTTCGGCGCGGATATCGCCGACAGCGGCACCGTCGCGCTTGGTTCGCCAGCGCAGGTGGTGAGCATTCGCTCGCCGGTCGATGCGGTGCGCAACGGCATTGCCTTGATTACCGAAGACCGCAAGGGCGAAGGTTTGCTGCTCAGCCAGTCGATCAGCGCCAACATCGCACTCGGCAACATGCCGGAGATTTCCAGCGGCGGTTTCGTAAACAATGCTGACGAAGTATCTCTGGCGCAACGGCAGATCGCTGCCATGCGTATCCGCAGCTCCAGCCCGACACAACTGGTGTCCGAGCTGTCCGGCGGCAACCAGCAAAAAGTCGTGATCGGCCGTTGGCTCGAGCGTGATTGCTCCGTGCTGCTGTTCGATGAGCCGACCCGCGGTATCGACGTCGGTGCCAAGTTCGACATTTATGCCTTGCTCGGTGAATTGACCCGTCAGGGCAAAGCGCTGGTGGTGGTGTCCAGTGATCTGCGTGAATTGATGTTGATCTGCGACCGCATCGGCGTGCTGTCCGCCGGGCGCCTGATCGACACCTTCGAGCGCGATAGCTGGACCCAGGATGACTTGCTTGCCGCCGCGTTCGCCGGCTACCAAAAACGTGATGCGCTGCTCAACGAAGCCGCGCCTAGGGATCTCCCATGAAAACTGCATCTTCCGCCAGCAAACGTAGTGGCAATTTTTACGGGCTCGGCACTTATCTAGGCCTGGCCGGGGCCTTGCTGGCGATGATCGCGCTGTTCTCGGTCATGAGCAGTCACTTTCTGTCATACGACACGTTCAGCACGCTGGCCAACCAGATTCCCGATTTGATGGTGTTGGCGGTGGGCATGACGTTCGTGCTGATCATCGGCGGCATCGACCTGTCGGTGGGTTCAGTGCTGGCGCTCGCCGCATCGACGGTCAGCGTGGCGATCCTGGGCTGGGGCTGGAGCGTTTTGCCGGCTGCATTGCTCGGCATGGCCGTGGCTGCATTGGCCGGCACAGTCACCGGTTCGATCACCGTGGCGTGGCGTATTCCGTCGTTCATCGTCTCGCTCGGCGTGCTGGAAATGGCCCGTGGCCTGGCGTATCAGATGACCGGCTCGCGCACTGCTTATATAGGTGACTCCTTCGCCTGGCTGTCGAACCCGATTGCCTTCGGCATTTCGCCGTCGTTCATCATTGCTCTTCTGGTGATCTTCATCGCCCAGGCAGTGCTTACCCGCACGGTGTTCGGTCGTTATCTGATCGGCATTGGCACCAACGAAGAAGCCGTGCGGCTGGCGGGGATCAATCCCAAGCCCTACAAGATTCTGGTGTTCAGCCTGATGGGGTTGCTCGCGGGTGTCGCTGCACTGTTCCAGATTTCGCGTCTGGAAGCGGCGGATCCAAACGCCGGTTCCGGCCTTGAGCTGCAAGTGATCGCTGCGGTGGTAATCGGTGGCACCAGTCTGATGGGCGGGCGCGGTTCGGTGATCAGTACTTTTTTTGGTGTACTGATCATTTCCGTACTGGCGGCCGGTCTGGCGCAGATTGGTGCGACCGAGCCGACCAAGCGCATCATCACCGGTGCAGTGATCGTCGTGGCCGTGGTGCTCGATACTTATCGCAGTCAACGCGCAAGCCGGCGGGGCTGAACCATGGCAACAATCAAGGATGTGGCGGCGCTCGCGGGGATTTCCTACACGACCGTGTCCCACGTGGTGAACAAGACCCGGCCGGTCAGCCAGGAAGTGCGGCTCAAAGTCGAGGCGGCCATCAAGACCCTCGATTATGTGCCCAGCGCCGTGGCGCGGTCGTTGAAGGCCAAGACCACCGCGACAATCGGCCTGCTGGTGCCTAACAGCCTCAACCCGTACTTCGCCGAGCTGGCGCGGGGTATCGAGGATTACTGTGAGCGCAACGGTTACTGCGTGATCCTGTGCAACTCCGACGACAACCCGGACAAGCAGCGCAGCTACCTGCGCGTGCTGCTGGAGAAACGCATCGATGGCTTGATCGTCGCCTCCGCTGGCGGTGATCGTGGCCTGGCCGAAGGGCTGGCTGCAGTGAAAACGCCGATGGTCATTGTCGACCGCAGCCTGGACGGTGTGGATGCGGACCTGGTGCGGATCGACCACGAATACGGTGCGTACCTGGCCACTCGGCATTTGCTGGAGTTGGGGCATCGCGACATCGCCACCATCGGCGGTCCGGCAGATACCCGCGTGGCGCAAATGCGTCTCGCGGGTTTCCGTCGGGCGATGCAGGAGGCTGGTGTCGAAGTTGTGCCTGAGCGTGTGCTGGAAAGCGATTTCACCAGCACCGGCGGTTACAACGCAGCGGCGGTATTGCTGGCGAACAACCCGCCCAGCGCGATCTTTGCCGGTAACGACATGATCGGTATCGGTGTGCTGCGCGCGGCTGCCGAACGCAATGTGCGAGTGCCGAGCGCGTTGTCGGTGATCGGCTTCGACGATATCCAGATGAGCCGTTATGTGTACCCGGCGCTGACTACGGTCGGCCAGTCGATCCTGCAACTGGGTGAGATGGCTGCCGAAGTGCTGCTGCGAAGGATCGCCACCCCGAGTCTGGCCACAGATCAGAAGATCGTGACCCCGAGTATTGTCCTGCGAGAATCGACCGCGCCGCTGTCCGGCGTGTTCACCGAGTACCGCTGAAACCGAATTGACGAGTAGTGATGAATGCCAGCAAAAGTAGTGGTAATAGGCAGCCTCAACATGGATCTGGTGACCCGTGCGCCACGCCTGCCTAGAGGCGGTGAAACGCTGATCGGCCATTCGTTCGCAACCGTGTCCGGCGGCAAGGGCGCCAATCAGGCAGTGGCCGCTGCGCGCTTGGGTGCACAAGTGGCAATGGTTGGCTGCGTCGGTAACGATCCCTATGGCGTGCAATTGCGTGAGGCGTTGCTGGCTGACCACATTGATTGTCTGGCTGTCAGCGTGGTCGAGGATTCCAGCGGCGTGGCATTGATTGTGGTCGATGACAACAGTCAGAACGCGATCGTGATCGTCGCCGGTGCCAATGGTGCTTTGACGCCTGCGGTGGTGGACCGATTCGACGCGGTATTGCAGGCAGCGGATGTGATCATCTGTCAGCTGGAAATTCCCGATGCCACGGTCGGCCATGCGCTCAAGCGCGGTCGTGAGCTGGGCAAAATCGTCATCCTCAATCCGGCGCCGGCAAGCCGCCCGCTGCCAGCGGATTGGTATGCATCGATCGATTACCTGATTCCCAACGAAAGCGAAGCGGCCGCCCTCAGTGGGTTGCCGGTAGATTCGCTGCAAACGGCAGAAGTCGCGGCCAGCCATCTGATCTCGATGGGTGCCGGCAAAGTGATCATCACTTTGGGTGCTGAGGGTTCGTTGTTCGCGAATGGCACAGGCTTTGAACATTTTCCGGCACCCAGGGTGAAAGCTGTGGATACCACGGCGGCGGGGGACACCTTTGTCGGTGGCTTCGCGGCTGCGCTGGCGTCTGGCAAAACCGAGGCCGATGCCATTCGTTACGGGCAAGTGGCGGCGGCGCTGTCGGTGACCCGTGCTGGCGCGCAACCTTCGATTCCCACTTCATCCGAAGTTCAGGCATTTAAACCCGTATGAAAAAGACTCCTTTGCTCAACGTCGCGCTCTCGCGCCTGATTGCCTCCCTTGGTCATGGCGACAAAGTGGTCATCGGCGATGCCGGTCTGCCGGTGCCACCGGGTGTCGAGCTGATTGATCTGGCTCTGACCCATGGCGTACCGGATTTCGTCAGCACCCTGAAAGTCGTGCTCAGCGAAATGCAGGTCGAGAGTCATGTGCTGGCCAACGAAATCTTCGACAAGAACCCGAGTGCGTTAACCACGCTGAACGAGTTGAATGACGAAGGCGCTCTCGGTCGACGCGATCTGCTCAGTCATGAGCAATTCAAGGTTCTTAGCCGACAGGCGCGGGCGATTGTTCGTACAGGCGAATGTCAGCCGTACTGCAACATCGTGTTGGTCGCCGGGGTAACATTTTAACGGGCGTCACGCCCAATTTTAATAAGCACAAGGAATGCGCCATGCACCGCTATGCTCAGAAACTGCACCAACTGATCCGGAGTCTGCTGCTTTTGTCCCTGATTACCGCGACCGGCGCCCAGGCGGCGGAAAAAATTGATCTGATCATCGACACTGACCCAGGTGCCGATGACGTGGTCGCTCTGCTGTTCGCTCTGGCTTCGCCGGAAGAACTGAATATTCGTGCGCTGACCACCGTGGCCGGCAACGTGCGTCTCGACAAGACTTCGCGCAACGCGCGACTGGCTCGTGAGTGGGCAGGGCGCGAGGAAGTGCCGGTGTACGCCGGTGCACCCAAGCCGCTGATGCGCACGCCGATCTACGCCGAAAACATCCATGGCAAGGAAGGCCTGTCGGGTGTCACCGTGCATGAGCCGAAAAAAGGCCTGGCCGAAGGCAATGCGGTCAACTACTTGATCGACACGCTGAAAAACGCCAAGCCGCACAGCATCACCATCGCCATGCTCGGTCCGCAGACCAACCTGGCACTTGCGTTGATCCAGGAGCCGGAGATCGTTAACGGCATCAAGGAAGTGGTAGTCATGGGTGGTGCCCACTTCAACGGTGGCAATATCACTCCTGTGGCCGAATTCAACCTGTTCGCGGATCCGCAAGCGGCTGAAGTGGTGCTCAAAAGTGGCGTGAAGATGACTTACCTGCCGCTGGACGTGACGCACAAGATTCTGACCAGTGACGCGCGCCTCAAGCAGATTGCTGCGCTGAACAACAATGCGGGCAAGATTGTCGGCGATATCCTCAATGAGTACGTCAAAGGCGATATGGAGCACTACGGCATCCCGGGTGGCCCGGTACACGACGCGACTGTCGTGGCGTATCTGCTCAAGCCTGAGCTGTTCACCGGTCGTTCGGTGAATGTGGTGGTCGACAGCCGTGAAGGCCCGACCTTCGGCCAAACCGTCGTTGACTGGTACGACGGCCTTAAAGCGCCGAAAAACGCCTTCTGGGTGGAAAATGGCGACGCACAAGGCTTCTTCGATCTGTTGACCGAGCGTCTGAAGCGCCTTAAGTAATCAGGTCGACAACCCGCAGGTGCCAGCTTGCGGGTTTTTTCTGGCCGATCTAGTCGGTCGGATATCTCTCGAAGATCTGCGCGATGAACTGCTGGGCCGCTACGGTCCCCAGTTCTTTCACCAGTAGATCGATGCCTATAAGCGCCAATTCTTCTGTGCTCCCCGGGCTATAAGAGCTGTGTCCGTCTGCCCATTTGGCTTTGATGTCGGCGTCGATGCTTACGGTGGTCATGATCGTGCTCGAAAAGTCGGAAGGTCTGGGTTTCGAGTTAACCATTTTGTCAGGCGTTTGGCACTGCGACTTAGGCATGAGCGCAGGGCTATGCGACACTTGGTCATTGACGAATAGACCCAGGATTGAGTTGTGCAGATCGATTTGAATTCTCCCGATGGCCTGACGCTTGAGTCGGTGCGCCAGTTACTGGCATCGGCCAGCGATGACGAACACACCCAGTTGCGCGTGACCAAGGGTGGTATCGCCTATATTTCTACTGGCGTTACGGGTGGTCAGAGCATCGACGGCTTGCTGTTTCGCCTCGAAACGTGGGCCAAGGGTTCCGGTTATGTGGGAAACGTCGCGGCCAGCGACGAGGTCTGGGTCATGCAGATCTACAATGCGCTCAAGGACAATTGGCCGAATCCGCCATTCGACTACATCGACGTCTATTGAGTCGCGTTAATATTCAGTGACGATTGTGTGGTTAAGCATCTGTCGCTGGTCAGGCACACTCGCCATTTTTCCGATCGTGGGGCAGGGTGATGGCTCTCGCCGCGAAACCAAACGCCGAAGTGGCGGTCGCACGATCTCAGTTCATCTATTGAAAGAAGGAGGCTTCATGCCTTGGAAGCTCGCGTCACTGGGTACTTTTATGGCCGTTGCCCTGCTGGCCGGTTGCAGTACTAGCTCGAGTGAGTCGGCAAAGGATCCAGTGGCGACCGAATCCGGTCACAGCCGCTGCGAAGCACAGGCTGCGCAATTCGCTGTTGGCAAAAAGGCTTCGCCCGAATTGCTGGAGCAGGCACGTACCAAAGCCGGCGCGCAAAATGCCCGTTTTCTCAAGCCTGATGACATGGTTACCCTGGAATATCGGTCCGATCGCCTGAACCTGAACACCGATAACGCATTGATGGTCACGCGCATCAACTGCGGCTGATCGCTGGCAGGCTTTTTTAGCAGGCATAAAAAACCCCGTCACATGGACGGGGTTTTTTTAGTGCGGCTGAAAATTACTCAGCGCGTACTTGTGCAGCTTGCATACCCTTTTGGCCTTTCTCAGCCACGAAGGAAACGGTCTGGCCTTCTTTCAGGCTTTTGAAACCGTCGCTTTCGATAGCTTTGAAGTGTACGAACAGGTCGTCACCGCCACCTTGAGGAGTGATGAAGCCGAAGCCTTTTTCATCGTTGAACCACTTAACGGTGCCGGTTTGGCGATTAGACATGGTGTATCTCCAAGAAACATATATTTTTCAGTACTGTGCTGCTCAGGCCAACTGGGCACACGGGGATATCATAGTCGAAATGTTCGCTTTGGTAGCCCCCCGGACGTGCTGTTTGCCAATCAGTCGTGTTTTCTTCACTGTCTGTTTCGGCTGAAAGCCCCGGTTTTAAAGGCTTCCAGCGAAACGTAAAGACTATAAAAAAACCTGTAAAACCTGCATAAATCGAGTGAAAAAGCTCAAATCAGGTGCTTTTTCTCGCGTTTCGACAGGTTCAAAATGAATTTTTTGTCACTTTTTCGCCGGGGTATTGGCCTTGCATTTGGCAATCTGGCCCAACGCTTTCTGTTGCAATTCAGGTGTGGCCTTGTTGTCCATCAAAGCCTGAATGTCACTGGCCGGATAGGATTTGATGGCGTCAGCGCCACATGCGCAGTGAGCTTTAGCCGCGGCTGCGCCGATTTGCGCAGTGGCCGCCTGCGTGCATTGGGCCATGTATTTGTCACGCTCGCCCTTTGGCCAGTCGGCGTGGGCGCTCAATGGCAGCAGGAGGGCGAAAGGGGCGACTACTGCAAACAGGGTATTCAGACGCATGCGAGGATGCTCCTTGTGGGTCAATGTCTTGTTATCTGAGGGCTGAAGGGCCGATCAAGTTCAGCACTGTGGCATAAAACAGATGATTTGCCTTCCAGCAGAAGTCGAGCACATCGGCGACCGTTCATCTGTGCTAGCATGCCCGACTCGGGCGTTTGCAGGCTCCGGATGACCTTCAGTCCCGGTAGCGGCAACGTACGAAAATCCCGATTTGAATCCCAGTCACTCTGGTTCGATTTTCCGGTTGGCCGCAAGGCTCCTGCCGCTGTAAGGCAGGCGTTCGTCATTGAATGGCCTGGATCGGATCTTGTACTGGCTCATCCCAACCCACGTGACCTTTGGTAGGGGTCACCACTAGGAGAGGAGGCGCCATGCCAACTATTACTCTTCCCGACGGCAGTCAACGTTCATTCGATCACCCGGTTTCCGTAGCCGAGGTCGCCGCATCCATTGGTGCTGGTCTGGCCAAAGCCACCGTAGCCGGCAAAGTCAATGGTCAGCTGGTCGACGCCAGCGACATCATCGACAGCGACTCAACGCTGCAAATCATTACGCCAAAGGATCAAGAGGGGCTGGAGATCATTCGTCACTCTTGCGCCCACCTGGTTGGCCATGCGGTCAAGCAGTTGTACCCGACGGCCAAAATGGTCATCGGCCCGGTCATTGACGAAGGCTTCTATTACGACATCGCCTTCGAACGTCCTTTCACACCGGACGACATGGCTGCCATTGAGCAGCGCATGCAGCAACTGATCGAAAAAGATTACGACGTGATCAAGAAAGTCACTCCGCGCGCCGAAGTGATTGAAGTGTTCAAGGCCCGTGGCGAAGACTACAAGCTGCGCCTGGTCGAGGACATGCCGAACGAACAGGCCATGGGTCTGTACTATCACGAAGAATACGTCGACATGTGCCGCGGCCCGCACGTGCCGAACACGCGTTTTCTGAAATCCTTCAAACTGACCAAGCTGTCCGGCGCCTACTGGCGTGGCGATGCCAAGAACGAGCAGTTACAGCGCGTTTACGGCACGGCCTGGGCTGACAAGAAACAACTGGCAGCCTATATCCAGCGCATCGAAGAAGCTGAAAAACGCGATCACCGCAAGATCGGCAAGCGTCTTGGCCTGTTCCACACTCAGGAAGAATCCCCGGGTATGGTTTTCTGGCACCCGAACGGCTGGACTCTGTACCAGGTGCTTGAGCAGTACATGCGCAAGGTGCAGCGTGATAACGGCTATCTGGAGATCAAAACTCCTCAGGTCGTTGACCGCAGTCTGTGGGAGAAATCCGGGCACTGGGCCAACTACGCCGACAACATGTTCACCACTCAGTCGGAAAACCGCGACTACGCCATCAAGCCGATGAATTGCCCGTGCCACGTGCAGGTGTTCAATCAAGGCCTGAAGAGCTACCGCGAGTTGCCGATGCGTCTGGCCGAGTTCGGTGCTTGCCACCGTAACGAGCCATCGGGTGCGCTGCACGGCATCATGCGTGTGCGTGCGTTCACTCAGGATGACGCCCACATCTTCTGTACTGAAGAGCAGATGCAGGCTGAGTCCGCTGCGTTCATCAAGCTGACCATGGACGTTTATCGCGACTTCGGCTTTACCGATGTCGAGATGAAGCTGTCCACTCGTCCGGAAAAACGCGTTGGTTCCGACGAATTGTGGGATCGCGCCGAAGCTGCACTGGCCGCCGCCCTCGACAGCGCGGGCCTTGCGTACGATCTGCAGCCGGGTGAAGGTGCGTTCTACGGTCCGAAGATCGAGTTCTCGCTCAAAGATTGCCTTGGCCGCGTCTGGCAGTGTGGTACCCTGCAGCTCGATTTTAACCTGCCGATCCGTCTGGGAGCCGAATACGTCTCCGAAGACAACAGTCGCAAGCACCCGGTAATGTTGCACCGGGCGATCCTCGGATCCTTCGAGCGTTTCGTCGGAATCCTGATCGAGCACTACGAGGGCGCGTTCCCTGCGTGGCTTGCTCCGACCCAGGCAGTGATCATGAACATCACTGACAAACAGGCCGATTTTGCCGCCGAGGTTGACAAAACTCTCAACGAAAGCGGATTTCGTGCCAAGTCTGACTTGAGAAATGAAAAGATCGGCTTTAAAATCCGCGAGCATACTTTGCTCAAGGTCCCCTTTCTCTTGGTTATCGGAGATCGGGAAGTCGAGATGCAGACTGTCGCTGTGCGTACTCGTGAAGGTGCTGACCTGGGCTCGATGCCCGTCGCCCAGTTCGCTGAGTTTCTCGCGCAAGCGGTTTCCCGGCGTGGTCGCCCAGATTCGGAGTAATTACTATTAAGCGTGAAATGAGACAAGATAAACGAGCTGCACCGAAAGCCCCGATCAACGAGAATATCTCGGCACGCGAGGTTCGGTTAATTGGGGCTGAAGGTGAACAGCTTGGGATTGTGTCAATTGAAGACGCGCTTCTTAAGGCTGAAGAGGCCAAACTGGATTTGGTGGAAATTTCCGCCGATGCAGTACCCCCTGTTTGCAAACTGATGGATTACGGCAAATCGATCTTCGAGAAGAAGAAGCAGGTTGCCGCAGCCAAGAAAAACCAGAAGCAGATTCAGGTTAAAGAAATCAAGTTTCGTCCAGGGACGGAGGAAGGGGATTACCAGGTAAAACTGCGCAACCTGGTACGTTTCCTGAGTGATGGGGACAGGGCCAAGGTATCCTTGCGATTCCGCGGCCGTGAGATGGCCCACCAGGAGCTGGGGATGGAACTCCTCAAGCGAGTTGAAGGTGACTTGCTCGAGTACGGTTCGGTCGAACAGCATCCTAAGATGGAAGGACGCCAACTGATCATGGTCATCGCCCCGAAAAAGAAGAAGTAATCATCAGGGCACGGCAGGCCTTCTGATTATGTTTATCAACTGAATGCGGAGTATCCGAACATGCCAAAAATGAAAACGAAAAGTGGTGCTGCTAAGCGGTTTCTGAAAACTGCTAACGGTATCAAGCACAAGCACGCTTTCAAGAGCCACATCCTGACTAAAATGTCGACCAAGCGTAAGCGTCAACTGCGCGGTAGCAGCTTGCTGCATCCGTCTGACGTGGCAAAAGTCGAGCGCATGCTGCGCCTTCGTTAATTTTAGTCAAGAATAGAGGAAGTAACTCATGGCTCGTGTAAAGCGTGGCGTCATTGCCCGTAAGCGTCACAAAAAAATTCTGAAACTTGCTAAAGGCTACTACGGTGCACGTTCGCGCGTATTCCGTGTTGCCAAGCAAGCGGTAATCAAGGCAGGCCAATACGCCTACCGTGACCGTCGTCAGAAAAAACGTCAGTTCCGCGCTCTGTGGATCGCTCGTATCAATGCTGGTGCTCGTGTTAACGGTCTGTCCTACAGCCGTTTCATCGCTGGCCTGAAAAAAGCGTCCATCGAGATCGACCGTAAGGTTCTGGCTGATCTGGCAGTGAACGAAAAAGCGGTGTTTGCCGCGATTGTCGAGAAAGCTAAAGCCACTCTGGCTTAAGTACCCCCGACAATCACCCGGCCTCACTTCCGTGGGGTCAGGTGGTAAACGTCATAAATAGGGGAAGAGCCTTCAAGCTCTTCCCCTATTTTGTATCTGGAGTCTGTACATGGAAAACCTGGATGCGCTGGTCTCTCAAGCACTAGAGGCTGTGCAAAGCGCTGAAGACATCAATGCCCTGGAGCAAATCCGGGTTCATTACCTTGGTAAAAAAGGTGAATTGACTCAGGTGATGAAGACCCTGGGGAATTTGCCGGCAGAAGAGCGCCCACAAGTTGGCGCGCTGATCAACGTTGCCAAGGAGCGTGTTACGGACGTTCTCAATGCGCGCAAGGCACTGTTTGAAGAGGCCGAGCTGGCCGCCAAACTGTCCGCCGAGTCCATTGACGTGACCCTGCCTGGTCGTGGTCAGACCTCTGGTGGTCTGCATCCGGTAACGCGGACTCTGGAACGCATCGAGCAGTTCTTCACCCATATCGGCTACGGCATTGCCGAAGGCCCTGAGGTCGAAGACGACTATCACAACTTCGAGGCGCTCAACATCCCAGGCCATCACCCGGCCCGGTCGATGCACGACACCTTCTATTTCAATGCGAACATGTTGTTGCGCACCCATACCTCGCCGGTACAGGTCCGCACCATGGAATCGCAGCAGCCGCCGATCCGCATCGTCTGCCCAGGCCGCGTGTATCGCAGCGACTCCGATATTACCCACTCGCCGATGTTCCACCAGGTTGAAGGCCTGCTGGTCGATCGCGACATCAATTTCGCCGACCTGAAAGGCACCATCGAAGAGTTCCTGCGGGTGTTCTTCGAAAAAGAACTTGCAGTGCGTTTCCGTCCTTCGTACTTCCCGTTCACCGAGCCGTCCGCTGAAGTCGATATGGAATGCGTGATGTGCAGCGGTAAAGGCTGCCGCGTCTGCAAGCAGACTGGCTGGCTGGAAGTCATGGGCTGCGGCATGGTTCACCCGAACGTGCTGCGCATGTCCGGCATCGATCCGGAAGAGTTCTCGGGCTTTGCCTTCGGCATGGGCGTCGAGCGTCTGGCCATGCTGCGTTACGGCGTGAACGACTTGCGTCTGTTCTTCGACAACGACTTGCGGTTCCTCGCGCAATTTCGCTAGTCGTAACGAATTTTTAGGAGAGCAGGATGAAATTCAGTGAACAATGGCTGCGCGGCTGGGTTAGCCCGCAGGTAGATCGCGACGCGCTGGTTGCGCGTCTGTCGATGGCCGGCCTTGAGGTCGATAGCGTTACGCTGGCCGCCGGTGTATTCAGTGGCGTAGTGGTAGGCGAGGTGTTGAGCACCGAGCAGCACCCGGATGCCGACAAGTTGCGCGTGTGCCAGGTCAGCAATGGCGCGGAAACTTTCCAGGTCGTGTGCGGAGCGCCAAACGTGCGTCCGGGCCTGAAGATTCCGTTCGCCATGATCGGTGCCGAGCTGCCGGGCGACTTCAAAATCAAGAAGGCCAAGCTGCGTGGCGTTGAATCCAACGGCATGTTGTGCTCGCAAGCCGAGCTGCAAGTCGGTGAAGGCGACGACGGCTTGATGGAGCTGCCGGCCGATGCGCCGGTGGGCGAAGATTTCCGCGTCTACCTGGATCTGGAAGACGCCAGCATAGAAGTCGACCTGACCCCGAACCGCGGCGACTGCCTGTCCCTGGCCGGTCTGGCGCGTGAAGTCGGCGCTCTGTACGACGCGGTAGTGACTCGTCCGGTTGTGGTTTCGGTCGCTGCAGCGCATGACGAAGTGCGCCCGGTTGAAGTGTTGGCGCCGGCCGCGTGCCCGCGCTACCTGGGGCGTGTCATTCGTAACGTTGACCTGTCCAAGCCTACACCGCTGTGGATGGTCGAGCGTCTGCGCCGTGCCGACGTGCGCAGCATCGACGCTGCTGTCGACATCACCAACTACGTGATGCTTGAGCTTGGTCAGCCGCTGCACGCCTTCGATCTCGCCGAAATCAATGGCGGCATTCGTGTGCGCATGGCGGAAGAGGGCGAGAAGCTGGTCCTGCTCGACGGTCAGGAAGTCAGCCTGCGTAGCGATACGCTGGTAATTGCCGACCACACTCGCGCTCTGGCTATTGCCGGTGTGATGGGTGGCGAGCACAGCGGCGTGTCTGCAACGACTCGTGACGTATTCCTGGAAAGTGCCTTCTTTGACCAGATCGCTGTGGCGGGCAAGGCGCGTTCTTACGGTCTGCACACCGATGCTTCGCATCGCTACGAGCGTGGCGTGGATTGGCAGCTGGCCCGTGAAGCCATGGAGCGCGCCACTGGCCTGCTGCTGGAAATTACTGGCGGTGAAGCTGGCCCGATCATCGAGACCGTCAGTGAGCAACATCTGCCGTCGATCGCGCCGATCACTCTGCGTGCGCAACGCATCACGCAGATGCTCGGCATGGAAATGGATTCGGCTGAAATCGAGCGTTTGCTCAGTGCTTTGGGTCTGAAGATCTCCGCCGACGGAGCAGGGCAGTGGCGCGTAGAAGTGCCAAGCCATCGCTTCGACATCAGCCTGGAAGTCGATCTGATCGAAGAACTGGCGCGTCTGTACGGTTACAACCGTCTACCGGTTCGCTATCCGCAAGCGCGTCTGGCGCCACAAGCCAAGGCTGAAGCGCGCAGCGACCTGCCGGAACTGCGTCGTCTGCTGGTAGCCCGTGGTTATCAGGAAGCGATCACCTACAGCTTTATCGATCCGAAGCAATTCGAGCTGTTCAGCCCGGGCGTCGAGCCTCTGCTGTTGGCCAACCCGATCTCCAATGACATGGCCGCGATGCGCTCGTCGTTGTGGCCGGGTCTGGTCAAGTCGCTGCAGCACAACCTGAACCGTCAGCAAGATCGCGTGCGTCTGTTCGAAAGCGGTCTGCGTTTCGTCGGTCAGCTAGACGGTCTGAAGCAAGAGCCGATGCTCGCTGGTGTCGTTTGCGGTAGCCGATTGCCGGAAGGCTGGGCGCAAGGTCGCGACACAGTCGACTTCTTCGACGTCAAGGCTGATGTGGAAGCGGTACTCGGTTTCGCTGGTGCGCTGGATGCGTTCACGTTTGTACCGGGCAAACACCCGGCGCTGCACCCGGGCCAAACCGCGCGCATCGAGCGCGATGGTCGTGAAGTCGGGTACGTCGGCGCGATTCATCCTGAGCTGTCGAAAACTCTGGGGCTTGACCGTCCAGTCTTCGTTTTCGAGCTGGTTCTGGCTGAAGTGGCATCCGGTAAAATGCCTAAATTCCAGGAGTTGTCGCGCTTTCCTGAAGTGCGTCGTGACCTTGCACTGATTGCACACACAGATGTTGCAGCCTCGGCTGTATTGGACGTAATCCGTGAAAATGCAGGCGAATGGCTGACAGACCTCAGGCTATTTGACGTGTATCAGGGTAAAGGTATTGATCCTGATAGAAAAAGCCTTGCAGTCGGCTTGACCTGGCAGCATCCATCGCGCACTCTTAATGACGATGAGGTGAATTCGACGACGCAAAATATCCTCACCTCGCTCGAACAAAGGTTGAACGCCACGTTAAGGAAGTGACGTATGGGGGCTTTGACGAAAGCTGAGATGGCGGAACGTCTGTATGAAGAGCTGGGCCTGAACAAACGGGAAGCCAAGGAATTGGTTGAACTGTTTTTCGAAGAAATCAGGCACGCTCTTGAAGACAACGAGCAGGTCAAATTGTCCGGTTTCGGCAATTTCGACCTTCGGGACAAACGCCAGCGGCCTGGCCGCAACCCGAAAACGGGGGAAGAAATCCCGATCACGGCTCGCCGTGTGGTCACCTTTCGTCCAGGGCAGAAGTTGAAAGCCCGAGTTGAGGCTTATGCTGGAACCAAGTCATAACGACGAACTACCCGTCATCCCGGGCAAACGCTACTTCACCATTGGTGAAGTCAGCGAGCTGTGTGCCGTAAAGCCACACGTGCTGCGCTACTGGGAGCAGGAGTTTCCTCAGCTCAACCCCGTCAAACGCCGCGGAAATCGCCGGTATTATCAGCGCCAGGACGTGCTGATGATCCGGCAGATCCGCGCGCTCCTTTACGATCAAGGGTTCACCATCGGCGGTGCGCGACTGCGCTTGTCCGGCGATGAAGCCAAAGACGACACCACTCAATACAAGCAGATGATTCGGCAGATGATTGCCGAATTGGAAGATGTGCTTGTGGTTCTCAAGAAATAATTTCCTGCTTTTGAATCCTTCCAGTTTTCAAAAGCTTGCGCTATATTCTTGAGCGTTCTTCGAGTTGAAGAGCGAGGTACACGCCTAGTCGGGGCGTAGCGCAGTCCGGTAGCGCACTAGCATGGGGTGCTAGGGGTCGAGTGTTCGAATCACTCCGTCCCGACCATAATTCCTGAGTAAAATCAGACACTTGAGCCGATCAGATAGATCGGCTTTTTTGTGTCTGCGCAAAACTAACCGGTAATTTCGCTGATGTTGTTCTTATGTCTTCAGAGGTGCGCGATGAACCGAGGAAAAGCCCAGACTTCCCGAGCCTCATCGGAGCCAGTCATCCCTGGCTGAGCTTTTACTTGCTCTGGGTTCGTGCATTCGATTTGTTTCTTCGCCGTAGAACCCACCCGCGCAACGCGTGTATAGGGTGGAGTACAGCGCCTAGCACGCAAAGCAGCAGGATGATGAACAGCGAGATGAGCGGGATGCTTTCGTGCGAGAACATGGTGGGTTACTCCTGTAGTCACTATGTCGGAACCCGCAGACTAGACGCCTGGAACTGTTTTTTGGATGAATGTATGTTCATTCTGAGGCGTTTGAATTGTGCTACGGCTGCGCGTCCACGATTGTACTGCGCACCTATAAAGTACAGACAAAGAAAAGCCCGCGTGGGGCGCGCGGGCTAAAGGGGTTATCAAAGGAGCTGTGTGCACCTTATGCGCGCGGCAGTGAAAAAACTGTGAAAGCCGCAAACCGAGCGCATGAATAAACAGTTCACTGATCCCTGACCTGATTCCACTCAATCCCGAACCGCCCCAGATACTTGCGCAACCGATCCGCATCATTGGGCTGTGCCTTCGCCTGTCGTGACACCCCGAATAATTTCCTGCCCGCGTCCGACACGCTCTCGGCTTGCTTGCAAACCTCCAGCACTGCCTTCAATTGCAGTCGATCAAACAGGTCCATGCTGCCGGCATCTCCTGGCAAACTTTCCGGGTCAGCTCCCGGCTGCGCCAGCCCCCATGCATAGCGCAACCGAGCGATCTCCTCCTGCACCTGCGCTTCATCGATCCGTCCGCTATCGGCCAACGTAGCCATGCGCGTGATCGAGGCTGACAGTTCGCGAAAGTTACCCAGCCATGCAGCTTCGCGCGAGCTGGCGAATGCGAGATAGAGGCGCCTGGCTTCCAGGTTGAAACGCACCAGTTGGCCCTGTTCACGGGCGTGGCGTTCAAGTTCGAAGTCGATGTTCGGTTCGATGTCTTCGCGGCGTCCAGCGAGACCCGGCAGATCGAAGGTCCACAGGTTGATACGCGCGTAGAGGTCTTCGCGAAACAGCCCTTCGGCAACCCGGCTGCGCAGGTCGCGATGGGTGCCGGCGATAATGAGGAAGTCGCTTTCGACTTCCTTGTCCGAGCCAAGCGGGAAGAAGCGTTTTTCTTCGATGGCCTTGAGCAGCATGGCTTGTTCGTCCGCGCCCAGTTCACCGATTTCATCGAGAAACAGCATGCCACCATCCGCTGCGCGCAGCAGGCCATCGCGCGCATTTTGTGCACCGGTGAAGGCGCCTTTTACGTGGCCGAACAGCGCGGACATCGCTCCGTCGCCGCGCAGAGTGGCGCAGTTGACTTCGACGAAGCGGCCCTGCATTTGATGGCGGCTGCGTTTGAGTTCGTAGATACGTCGGGCGAGGAAGGATTTGCCGGCACCCGTCGGGCCGATAAGAAGCATCGGCGCTTTCGAGCGCACGGCCACGCGTTCAATCTGTTCGATAGAGCGGTTGAACTCGGCATTGCGCGTAGCAATGCCTGACTTGAGAAATTCCAGCCCTTCGAGGCGTTTGCTGGCGAAGCGCGAGGCGATTCGGTCGTAGCGCGACAGGTCGAGGTCGATCAGCGCGTGAGTGCCAATTGCGTGCTCTTCCACGTTGTCGCGGCGTGCAGGTGAGGTCTGAATCAGACGGGCCGGCAGATAGCGCGCTTCGGTCAGCAGGAACCAGCATATCTGCGCAACGTGAGTGCCAGTGGTGATGTGGACCAGATAGTCCTCGCGCTCGGTATCAAAGGTGTAAGCGGTGGTGAAGTCGTGCAGCGCGCCGTACACCTCTTCGAAATCCCATGCGTTGCGCAGAACCATCGGATGCAGGCGGACTTCCGTCTGCGGCGAGACCTGGCGAATATCCTCGCTAACCCGCTCGGCAAGACTGACGTCCCGCGCGTCGAGGCCGTGAATCAACTCCAGGCGGTCGATCGCCACGTCGGGCTGCTGGCACAAACCGACAGTGGGTCGCCAATGGTTCCAGCGATTGGCACCCTTGCCGACACGATCGAGTGTTGCTCCGATAAAACCGATGGCGACTGTGCGCTTGCTTGACATGACTATCTCAAAAGATAAATAACGATATTGAATGATAGTCATCGGGCGTTGGATTTGTCTCAGTTGAAATATCAAAACTCATAACTACAAATAAAAATATATATAAATCAAATAGATAGAAATTTATTCAGCGCGTTTTCGGAAACTGGCACAGCGTCTGCAATATCTATCTCAACGAACAGGACAACACAGTGAGACGCCACGATGGCCAACCAGAACCTCTTCACCACGCAATCGAACAACCTGCCGGCCTGCGACACTCTGAATGCTTCCGGCGCTACGGCTTATGCCTATACGCCCAAGCATCAGTTGGCCCAACTGGCAGTCACCGGTTGCCTGAACCAGACGTTTTACGCATCCGCCGAGAGTCAGTTGGATCAGGTGCTGCAACTGGTGAACGAACTGGACAGCCGCTTCGTGGCGAAGGCCGCCATTTATGCCCGCCAACAAGGCCATATGAAAGACATGCCGGCGTTGCTCTTGGCGGCATTGACTGCTCAGCGTTCATCGTTGGTGCCGCAGGTTTTCGAACAAGTCGTGGACAGCGGCAAGATGTTGCGCAATTTCGTGCAGATCCTGCGCAGCGGTGCCACTGGCCGCAAATCCTTGGGTTCGCAGCCCAAGCGTCTGGTGCAGAACTGGCTGAACACCGCGACCGAGCGTCAGTTGTTGCAAGCGTCGATCGGCAACCAGCCATCGCTGGCGGATGTGGTGAAGATGGTTCATCCCAAACCGGCAGAAGCCTGGCGTGCAGCGTTCTTCGCCTGGTTGATTGGCAAACCGGTGGATGTGCAGGCGTTGCCTGAACTGACCCGCAACCTGCTGGCGTTTCGCAGTGGTGCAAGTGATGAAGTGCCGGCGGTGCCCTTTCAGCTGCTCGGCAACGAAACGCTGACCAAGGAACAGTGGGCCGCCCAAGCGCGCAACATGGGCTGGCAGGGTCTGCGGATCAACCTGAATACGCTGGCACGTCATGCGGCATTTGAAGTCCCAGGTTGCACCGAGTATGTGGCGGCGCGGCTGGCGGATCCGCAAGAGGTGGCCAAGGCGCGGGTGTATCCATACCAGTTGCTTACGGCCTACCGGATGATCGGCGACGACATCCCGCAGCAAATACGCGAGGCGTTGCAGGACGCGCTGGAACTGTCGCTGGCCAATGTGCCGAAGCTGCAAGGCGCTGTAGTGGTCTGCCCGGATGTCTCGGGTTCGATGGGCAGTCCGGTGACTGGTTATCGCCAGGGCGCAACCACAGCGGTGCGCTGCATCGACGTCGCGGCGCTGATCGCTGCTGCGGTGTTGCGTAAACAGCCGGCCGCGCGAGTCATGCCGTTCGAGGTGGATGTGGTGGATATCACCCTCAACCCTCGTGACAGTGTGATCAGCAACGCGGAAAGACTGGCGAGTATTTTTGGTGGCGGAACCTGCTGCTCGGCGCCGCTGAAGAAGCTGGCGGACAGCAAGGCCAAGGTCGATACGCTGATCATGGTCTCGGACAATGAATCCTGGATCGACTCACGTCGCCAAGGGGCCAGTGAGACGATGCGGCAATGGGAGCGGATCAAGAAGATCAACCCGCAAGCGCGACTGGTATGCATCGATGTGCAACCCGGTTGGGCGACGCCGGCCGCGGATCGCGACGACATCTTGAATGTCGGCGGCTTCAGCGATGCGGTGTTCGATGTGATCGAGCAGTTCACGACCGGTCGTTATGGCGCGCAGCACTGGGTCGAAGCGATTGAGAACTCCGGCGAATGAATTGATTTATCACAGGCACTGAATGCCGACGGGACTACATCCAACGCGTCTCGTCAAACCCTGGTCAGTGCGTGTGACGGCACGAATGCCGATGGCTGTACATCTGAGGCCGGCTAACCCCGGTGCGCGATTACGCGCAACAGTCATCAACCTTTGTCGTGCCACCTATTTGCAGATTTGCCCGGCGAATGCCGGGCTGGGAAACAACGCCGAATCATCGGCCAATGAATAAAGAACAGAAATCATGAAAGAACATACTTACCAACTGCTGGAAGTCGCCAACGGCAAGCCGATCAAACTCTGGACCGAAGGCGTTCCGGTGGAAAACGAGGCCCGCGAGCAGTTGAAGAACACGGCGAAGATGCCGTTCATCTTCAAGCACCTCGCGGTGATGCCGGACGTGCATTTGGGCAAGGGCTCGACCATCGGCAGCGTCATCCCGACGGTCGGCGCGATCATTCCGGCGGCAGTCGGCGTCGACATCGGTTGCGGCATGATTGCTGCGCGCACTTCGCTGACTGCCGCCGATCTGCCGGACAATTTGCACGGTCTGCGCACCGCCATCGAACAAGCGGTACCGCATGGCCGCAGCTCGCCCCGTTCGCGGCGGGACAAGGGTGCCTGGGATGAGATTCCGCAACAAGCCGATCAGGCCTGGGCGGCGCTGCATCCACGGTTCAAGTTGATTACCGACAAGTACCCGAAACTGGCCAACACCAACAACCGTGCGCATCTCGGCACATTGGGCAGCGGTAACCACTTCATCGAAGTGTGCCTGGATGAAGCCGACCGGGTGTGGTTCATGTTGCACAGCGGATCACGCGGGGTCGGCAATGCCATCGGCAACTTGTTCATCCAAATGGCTCAGGCGGACATGCGGCAGCACCTTGCGGATCTGCCGGATCGCGATCTGGCGTACTTCGAAGAGGGCAGTCAGCATTTTGATGACTATGTGGAAGCGGTGGGCTGGGCGCAGGATTTCGCCAAACAGAACCGCGCGCTGATGATGCAAGCAGTGATTCAGGCAACACGGCAGATCATCCGCAAACCATTTGACGTAGCGCTGGAGGCGGTCAACTGCCACCACAACTACGTACAGAAAGAGCGGCATTTCGGCGAAGACGTACTGATCACCCGCAAAGGCGCGGTGTCGGCGAAGAAGGGCGAACTGGGGATCATTCCAGGTTCAATGGGCGCGAAAAGTTTCATCGTGCGCGGGTTGGGCAACCCAGAGTCGTTCAACTCTTGCAGCCACGGTGCTGGACGCACGATGAGCCGCACCAAGGCGAAGAATACTTTCACCGTCGAAGATCAGATCCGCGCCACTGCTCACGTTGAATGCCGCAAGGACGCCGCCGTGATCGATGAAATTCCGATGGCCTACAAGGACATCGACAAAGTCATGCACGCCCAGCGCGAGCTGGTGGAAGTGCTGCACACCTTGCGTCAGGTGGTGTGCGTCAAGGGATAACGCGTGCTGGATGGCACGCTTGATGGAAAGGATTGAACGCAATGAATCTTGAACAACGCCACCCGCTGTGCAGCACGATGCGCGCACGGGTGCTGGAAGAGCTGGCGCGCATAGAGCGCGAGCGTAATGTCAGCGTGCTGTATGCGTGTGAATCAGGTAGTCGGGCCTGGGGTTTTGCCTCCACCGACAGTGACTACGATGTGCGATTTGTTTACGTGGAAAAACCGCAGTGGTTCGTTCAAGTTGACACGCCACGAGATGTGATCGAGCGGCCGCTGGACGATGAACTCGACGTCAGCGGCTGGGAGCTGCGCAAAACCCTCGGGCTGTTGCGCAAATCCAATCCGACGTTGCTGGAGTGGCTCGATTCGCCGCTGGTCTATCGCAGCGAGACAGCTGCGGTTGCGCAATTGCGGGCACTGGCTGAGGCGTTCTACAGCCCGCCGGCCGCGCGTAATCACTATCTGTCGATGGCGAAAAAGAACTTTCGCGGCTACCTGCAAGGCGACAGCGTGCGCTACAAGAAGTACTTCTATGTACTTCGGCCGCTGCTGGCGGTGCGCTGGATCGATCAGGGCCGTGGCCGGCCGCCGATGACCTTTGCTGATCTGCTGAGCACCGTCGATGACCGCGCGTTGCTCGATGAAGTCGCCGAACTGCTTGCACTCAAACGCAATGCCGACGAGAGCGCCTATGGGCCAAGTCGTCCGGCCTTGCACGCGTTCATCGCGGCGGAACTGGAACGCGCCGTACCGCACTTGAACAGAACACAGGAAGACTCGCGTCAGCTTGATCGCTACCTCAGGGAAATGGTCGGGCTGTACGCATAAGGATCGAAATGAAACAGGAAGTGATTGAACTGGACGGCGCCATCGGCGGCGGACAGGTATTACGCAGCGCCTTGAGCCTGTCGATGGTGACGGGACGGGCATTTCACATCAAACAGATCCGCGCCAAACGCAGTCGACCGGGACTGTTGCGCCAACACCTGACGGCAGTGATGGCTGCGGCCGAGGTGTGTGGCGCCCTGGTTGAGGGCGCGGAATTAGGTTCGATGCAACTGAGTTTTAAGCCCGGGCCGATTCGCGGCGGCGAGTATCAGTTTGCGATTGGCACGGCCGGGAGTTGCACGCTGGTTTTGCAGACCTTGTTGCCCGCTTTGTTGCAGGCGCCGCAAGCCAGTCGGGTGCGGATCTCTGGCGGTACGCATAATCCGTTGGCGCCGCCAGCTGATTTCCTCAGCAACAGTTGGTTGCCGTTGTTACGACGCATGGGCGCCGATGTCGAGTTGCAGTTGCTGCGCCACGGTTTTGTCCCGGCGGGCGGTGGCGAGATCGAAGCCACGGTGCAGCCGTCGCAATTGCAGCCGCTGAATCTGTGCGAACGCGGTGTGCTGCTGTCGCAACGGGCGTCGGCGCTCACCGCCGGGCTGGCCCCGACAGTTGCAGCGCGTGAGCTGGATCGGGTGGCCAGGCGTTTGAGCATGCCGGCGCAAAATCTCAACCACGTCTGCCTCGATGCGGGGCGTGGCCCGGGCAATGTGTTGTTGCTGGAGTATGCGTTTGAGCACATCACGGAAGTGTTTAGCGCGTTCGGTCAGGTTTCTCTACGCGCGGAAACGGTGGCCGATGCCGCTATCAACCAGGCGGCAGACTGGTTGCGCAGTGGTACGGCAGTTGCCGAGCACCTCGCCGATCAGTTGCTGTTGCCGATGGTGCTGGCGGGTGGCGGTTCGTTCACCACGCCAAGGATGACCGAGCACTTGCAAAGCAACATCGCGGTGATCGAGCGTTTCATGCCGGTCAGCATCGAATGTCGCGAGGAGGGCGCAGACCGCTTGCGGGTCGAAGTACGCAGCAGTTGTTCTGCCTGACGGGACGGTGTGATTTCTCATGAAATCGCACTGTCCCTTTTTTTGCCTGAAAAAAATCGCCGCAATGCGGCAAACTGCTGGCCCCCTAACGTTCCGCGTCCCGGCAAAATCGCCTTTTTTCAAAAGGTTAGGCTGGCTATATGCGGACGACTGTCATAACCGTTGCAATGCTTTCGCTGGCTGTATTTTCGCTGAGCGCCCACGCTCGAGAACTCGATAAGAGACACCGATTTGCCTGTACCTGGGGCGCGGATATTGCGGCGGGCGCGCAGCAAGCCAAGCTCTCGGGCGTGTCCTTGTATGGCGCTCGCAAGCGTCTGCAAGTGCGTAAGTTTCAGCAGCCGTGGATGCGCATGACCGCGATGGGCATCACCGAGCAAACTTACGACAGCAGTTCGCGGCTGAAACCGGCGGAGGTCAGGCAGACCTATTACGAACAATGCGTCAGGCATGAACTTGCGCAGCGATAAACACCAAGCCCAACCTGAACCGGTTGGGCTTTTTCATGGGTAGCGCAAATTACGCTGATTTGTCGCTGTCGCAGTTGACCATCCATGCCACGCCAAAGCGATCCGCCAGCATGCCGAAGCGCGCGGCCCAGAAAGTAGCTTCCAGCGGCATGTCGATGCGACCGTTCTCGGCCAGTGCGTTAAACACCCGCTCGGCCTCGGCGATGCTGTCGACGTTGAGCGAAATCGAGCAGCCGCTCATGCCTTGGGTCGGGCGGTCGGGGGTGGTGTCCGAGGCCATAAGCATCTGATCGCCAACCATCAGGCAGGCGTGGATGATCAGGTGATGGTGTTCTTTGGGCACGTGTTCAGCAGCGGGTGACTCGCCAAACGGCATCATCGCTTCGAGTTTGCCTTGCAGGCATTGCTGGTAAAACGTGAAAGCTTCGCGGCAGTCGCCGTTGAAGATCAGGTACGGGTTGATTTTCATGTTGTTGCTCCCGGCAGTCAGGCGCGGAGAGGGCGGTGGTTCGCTGGGCTCCGCTGTGGGCTGTTAAAACATAGCAGAGCGTTTGACGGCGGGATTGGCAGTGTTTATCCAGATGTTTTTTCATGGATAAAACCGAGGTTATCGCTCGGCCGATCAGGGGCCGGCAGGATGTGGCCAACGCAAGGTGTGAAATTCAATTACCGGGCCGGAGTACCATGGCGCCAATCCGCTTTCTACCGAGTCCGATGCTCTATGCCCGCTCTGTCACGCTTCACCACGCTGCTCGGTCAGGCCAGCCGCGCCCTGCAATTGGTCTGGGGCACGTCGCGCGCGTTGTTTCTCGGCCTGGTGCTGGCGACGTTGGTCGCCGGGGTACTACCGGCATTGGCGGCGTGGCTGGGGCAGCGAATTGTTGATGCGGTGGTCGCGGCGATGCAGTTGCACGCGCAGCAGGGCAGTGCGCCGTTGTGGCCGGTGTTGCGTTATGTGCTGCTGGAGGCGGGCGTGCTGGCTTTGCTGTCCGGCACACAACGGGCGTTGTCGGTACAGCAATCGCTGCTGCGAGTGCAACTGGGGCAGAAGGTCAACACGCTGATTCTGGAGAAGGCGCAGACCTTGTCGCTGGTGCAATTCGAAAACTCGGAGTTCTACGACAAACTGGTGCGCGTGCGGCGAGAGGCTTCGACCCGGCCGTTGGCGTTGGTGATGAAGTCGCTGGGGCTGGTGCAGAACTTGATTATGTTGATCAGCTTCGGCGTGCTGCTGGTGCACTTTTCGCCGTGGGCGCTGCTGTTGCTGGTGGTTGGCGCGCTGCCGGTATTTTTCGCCGAGGCGCATTTCTCCGGTGATGCCTTTCGCCTGTTCACCCGACGCGCGCCGGAGAGCCGCCAGCAGAACTACATCGAAACCTTGCTCTCGCATGAGGCCTATATCAAAGAGGTCAAACTGTTCGGTTTCGCGCAGTTGCTCTTACAGCGTTACCGCGACACCTTCACTCGTCTGTATGCAGAAGACCGCAGCCTGACACTGCGCCGCGATGGCTGGGGTTTTGTCCTCGGCCTGCTGGGTACTGCGGCGTTTTACCTGGCCTACGCCTGGGTGGTAATCGACGCGATACACGGTGAAATCAGTCTCGGGCAGATGACCATGTACCTGGTGCTGTTCAAGCAAGGGCAGAGCGCGGTCAGCAGCAGTCTGAGTGCGATCAGCGGTCTGTACGAAGATGGTCTGTATCTGTCGAGTCTTTACGATTACCTCGCCGAACCGGTGCTGGCGGACACTGGTCATCTGACTGAGGGTGCGCTGCCGGGCGACGGGCTGCGTTTGCACAATGTCGGGTTCCGCTACCCCGGCGCCAGTCGTGCGGCGCTGGAAGGCATTGACCTGCATCTGGTGCCCGGTCGCAGTCTGGCGCTGGTGGGCGAGAACGGTTCAGGCAAGACCACGCTGATCAAGTTGCTGACCCGACTGTACCGTCCCGATCAAGGCGTGATTCTGCTCGATGGCAGCGATCTGCAGGACTGGGAAGAAACCGCTTTGCGTCGCCGCATCGGCGTGATCTTTCAGGATTACATCCGCTATCAGTTCACCGTCGGGGAAAACATTGGCGTCGGCGACACCCTGGCGTTCAACGACGAACAACGCTGGAAAGACGCTGCCGCCGAGGGCATGGCCGCGCCATTCATTGAAGGGCTGGATCGCGGTTACGCCACGCAACTGGGGCGCTGGTTTGCCGGTGGTCAGGAGTTGTCCGGCGGGCAATGGCAGAAAATCGCCTTGTCGCGGGCCTACATGCGTCGCGACGCCGATATTCTGATTCTCGACGAACCGACCTCGGCCCTTGATCCTGCGGCAGAAGCCGCAGTGTTCGAACATTTCAGCCAGAACACCGAAGCCCGCATGACCCTGCTGATCTCCCATCGTTTTTCGAGCGTGCGCAATGCCGATCACATCATCGTGCTGGCGCAGGGGCGGATTCTGGAGCAGGGCGATCACCAAGACTTGATCAGCGCCGGTGGACACTACGCGCAGTTGTTCGATCTGCAAGCGCGCGGTTACCGCTAGGTGTCGCGCGCACTGCGCGCTGTCGCAGGTCCTGCTACTCGCGGCGCAGGTTTGGTCTGCATCAGCGCATCGATGGCCTTGCGATAGTTCCGCCCGCCCAGCGCCATGCTGTTGTTGTGTGTCCCGCCGGGCACCAGCAACAGGCGCTTCGGCTGTTGTGCGGCAGCGAACAGTTGCTCGCTGAAGCGCGGCGGCACGAATGCGTCGGCCAAACCATGCACCACTAATAGCGGCATATGAATGTCGGCGATCTTGTCGATGGAATCGAATTTCTGCGACAGCAACCAGCGCACCGGCAGTGAGGTGTTGGCCACCGATGCCGCGACATCCGCCAGCGTGGTGAACGTCGATTCGATGACCAGGCCGCGCACTGGCAGCGGGGTATGCTCGCGAACGGCTTTTTGTCCAAGTTCTGCGGCCAGATCGACCGCCACGGCACCACCCAGCGAGTGCCCATAGATCAAGCGTTTGGCCGGGTCCGGTTGTAGCAGTTTGAAGCGCTCCCATGCCACACGAGCATCTTCGTACACCGTGCTTTCCGACGGCAGATCGCCGTGGCTCTGGCCAAACCCGCGATAGTCGATGGCCAATACCGAATAGCCTGCTGCACGCAACTGCTCGATACGGAACAACTGCCCGGTGAGATTCCAGCGCACCCCGTGCAAATACAGAATCGCCGGGGCGTTGGGTCGTTCCGCCGGCCACCACCACGCACGAATGCTTTGCCCGGCCTTGAAGCTCTTCGGTTGCAGATCAAGTTCCTGCACGCTGCCGGGCAAACCGTGATACCAGCCAGCATTGCCCGGTTCGATGCGAAACAGCAGTTTGCGCTCAGTGTGTTCCAGCACGGCACAACTCGTCGGCACGCCGATAATCAACGCGGCCATGCAAGCGAACGCCAAGCGGCGGCGTCGGAGTCGGGTCATGAAGGCAAGCAACATTAAACGTTTCACCATGGTGCGGACAAAGAACGCTTTGTATCAGATGCCCACGCCCGTGCGTGACATTTTCGACCACCGTGCGCCTGCAACAATTACAAAATGCTGCGAAGGCTCAATCCACCTTCAACACAATCTTGCCGATATGCTCGCCAGCCTCCATGTGCGCGTGGGCCTGAGCCGCATCGGTCAGCGCGTAGACCTTGTCGATGATCGGCAAGCAGCGTCCGCCAGCCAATGCGGGCCAGACGTGCTCGCGTAGCTGATCGGCGATGGCAGCTTTTTCCGCAGCGCTTCGTGCCCTTAAAAGTGAACCGGTGATTACCGCCCGTTTGGCCATGATCGCCAGCAGATCAACGTCGTTGGCCTTGGCGCCGCCGAGGAAACCGAGCATCACCAGGCGTCCGTCCATCGCGAGCGCGCTGACGTTACTGTTGAGGTACGAGCCGCCCATGATGTCCAGAATCGCATTCACGCCTTGGCCATCAGTTTTCTCGGCGATGACGCTGGCGAAGTCCTGTTCGCGATAGTTGATTGCCTCGCCACCCAATTCACGGATTGCAGCGCACTTGTCGGCACTGCCGGCAGTGGCGAAAGCCTGGATACCGAATTCGCGGCAGAGCATCAAAGCGGTGGTGCCGATGCCGCTGGTGCCGCCATGGATCAGCGCATGCTGGCCTTTGCTGGCGCCACCGAGGCCGAACAGATTGGCCCACACTGTGAAGAATGTTTCCGGGATCGCTGCGGCCTGCACCCAGTCCAGCCCTTCAGGAATTGGTAGCGCCTGGCCCGCCGGGACGGCGCAGTATTCGGCGTACCCACCGCCATTGGTCAGCGCGCAAACTCGGTCACCGACTACGAACGCGGTTACGCCAGTACCGAGAGCCACCACTTCACCCGCCACTTCCAGACCCGGGATCGGATTCATCCCCGGTTTCATCGGATATTTGCCGGCGCGTTGCAGAGCATCCGGACGATTGATGCCAGCGGCATGTACGCGAATCAACACTTCGCCATCGCCAGCCACTGGCAGCGGCACGCGTTTCGGTTGCAGAACTTCCGGGCCACCGGGTTCGGTGATTTCAACTAGGGTCATTTCTGTAGGCAGGGTCATTTTCGATTCCTCTGGAGCAATTGATCGTCCGTAGATGGGAATGTGATCGGGCGTTAATGATTCCCGTCAATTCACGCAGCAACGCTGTTCGGTTCTTGCGGGCAGTAATTTCATGGCTTGCTCAAGCAACAGCGCTACCACGATTGCGCCAGCGGCGATCATGAACAGCAGCGCGTGCTGGCCGCCACTGGCATTGAACAGCGCCGAGTAGGCAAACCCGGCCAGCGCCTGGAACGTGGCGAACGACACGGTGGCGCGACTCCAGGCGACCTGCTGGCGCTTATGCTCCGGCACCAGTTCATGCACTCGCGCCAAGGCCAGTGGCACGATGCCCGGCGGGAACGAGCCGAGGATCACCGCCAGCAACGCCAGGGCGAGGAACGAGTGAGATATCGCCAGCAAACCGAGGGCAATCGCCTGTACCACCAGCACCAGTCGAATGCCGGTTCGCGCACCGAGGTGGTCAGCCAGAAAGCCGTAACTCACCGGGCCGACAATCGCGCCCAAACCATACATGACCCAGATCAGCGCCCCGACATGCGCCCCGGCACCGAGGCCGCGCGCCACGTAATCGACGAGGAACACCATGGCCGGCACCAGACCTGCGGCCATGAAAGCGTATTGCGCAAACAACAGGTAAACAGCCGGCGGCGTCGACTTGCCGGATTTGGCATCTGCCTCGCTGGCCGCAACATGCGGCAGATCCGCCGGCCAGCCAAACCAGCTCAGCGCCGTCAGCAACAACGACAGCGCGCCCAACCCCAGCCAGGTCGCTTGCAGGCCCAGACTCAGCAGTGGCGGCACCAGCGTCCCGGAACCGGCGATCCCCAGGCCGATGCCAAGAAAAATCGCACCACTTGCCAAGCCTTTGCGCGCGGCCGGCACATGCGGCAATACCGTTGCGGCGACCAACACCATACTCGCGCCGCCCGCGATTCCCGACAGCAGACGCCAGCCGAAGTACCAGCTCACCGACACCGGGAAGGCGCAGGCAAAAAATGCCAGCGTCACTGCGATCATCATCAGTCGCAGAGCATTCTTGTTGCTCAGGCGACGGGCCATCGGCCGGCCGAGCAGCGCACCGATCAGATAACCGACCAGATTCGCCGCGCCGAGATAGACCACATCGTGGGCGGAAAACCACTGCGCCTGAATCAGCGCGGGAATCAGCGGTGTGTAGGCGAACCGCGCCAGACCAATACTGACGAGGCTGGCACAGAGACCGGCGAAAATTGGCAGCCAGATGCCGGAGGGCACGGTGTCGAGCGAGGAAGATGATGTGCGCATGATTGCGCTCCAATGTGAAAGGTTCATGGCGTGCAGCTTATCGGTTATGGTTGCTGCATTCGCGCAGCGATTGCGCGTCGATCTGATGCAAATCTGCATCATCTGGGGGCTGAATGAATTGGGATGATGCGCGGGTGTTTCTCGCCGTCTGTCGTGAGTCGACATTGCGCGGTGCCGCGCGCGTGTTGGGCGTGGATCAGGCGACGGTCGGACGGCGGGTGACGGCACTGGAAAAGTCCCTCGCTGCGACGTTGTTCCTGCGAACTTCCGATGGTTACGCGCTCACCGCAGTCGGTGAAGCGGCGCTCAAAGCAGTGGAAAAAATGGAGCATTCAGCGCTGGAACTGGAACGGCAGATTCAGGGCCTGGATGATCGCCTGACCGGGAACGTGCGGGTGAGTACCACCGATTCCATGGCCATTGATTTCCTGATTCCGGCCATCGCTCGTTTGCACCGGCTGCATCCTGACGTACGTGTCCAACTCGATGCCTCGACGCAAATGCTCAACCTGGCCAAACGCGAAGTGGACATCGCAGTGCGCAATACGCGTCCCGACAACCCTGACCTGATCGCCCGACGTATCGCACGCTGGCCGGTGGGGTTGTTCGCCTCGCAGGCCTACGTCGACGCCCATGGTGAACCCTCGCCAGGCAGCGCGTTCGAGGGACACGATCTGGTGGTTTATCAGCCCTATTTTCAGTCGCATAAGGACATGACGCTGGTATCTGAACCGATCACCCGTGGGCGGATCGTCGCCAGCCTGAGTTCAAGTCTGTTGGTGCGCCGCTCGATTGCTGCTGGTCTCGGTGTAGGAGAAATCCCTGTCTACATGGGCGAACGCGACGGTCTCGTGAGGCTCTGGCCGCAACGCACGCGGCCGCTGCCTTACGAAGTGTGGCTGGTGACCCATGCGGATTTGCGCCATACGGCGCGGGTGAGGGCGGTGATCGAGCGGATTGTCGAAGCGTTTGCGTCGGAGAATGAATAGATAAATCAAATCCGTGTAGGACGGCTACAGCGACCGGCGATATTGCCTACATCCGTACCAGAATCCGCTGGCTTGTGAGTTTTTCCGCCGGGTTCTATCGTTGCTCACACCTTGGATGAGCGGTTAGAGCGCTGCAAGGTGATCAATCAGGGAAGCATTGACAAGCGCAGGGGTGGGAAATTGATTGCAAGGGAATTCAGCCAATTTCAAGAATGTGACATGGCCGGCAAAACCGATGGTAGCGAGTCTATGAACTACGTAACGCGAGACGAATTCAGCGCCAGGATCGAGCTTATCGAGACCCGGATAGATGCCCGGATCGAGTCCATGTCGGTAAAAATCGACGGGTTTCTGGTCGAGCAGGCTGAGCGGGACAAGCTTCGGCTGGAAACTGAAGCACGGCAGGAGACCGCCCGGCAGGAGCGAGACAACTCTCAGGAGCAGATCCGATTGGAACGATTGCAGTCTCAGGAAAAAATCCGCTTGGCACAGGAGCAGGTTCACCTGGAGCGTGACAAACGTTATGCGCTGCTGGGAGATCGTTCGGACAGTAATCTGCATAAAATCGAGGAGGCAACCAGAAACCTTAAACCGCACTATTGGGCTGCTACGACCGTACATTTTCTCGCGATGGTCGCTATGCTCGTCGGCTGTTTCTACGCGAACCAGGCCAACGTACTGGTTACCATGCAGACGACACTCGCAATGATTCAATCGGTTAAAGAGGGCGGCGCTCCAACGCTGGCAGCCCCGAACGCAATTCTCGAAGAATGAAAAACGGCCCTCAATGAAGGCCGTTTTTTGTGGGCGATGCAAGCACGCCTCATGGCATTTCGGGCAGCTCTTGCGGGCGCAGGTCGAACACCAGTACTTCGGCGTCCACGCCATTGCTCAAGGTCAGCATCTGTTCTTCGCGAACCCGTACGCCGTCACCTTCCTGCAATTGCACGCCGTTTAGCTCAACACTGCCACGGGCTACATGCACGTACGCATAACGATTGGCTGGCAATTTCAGCGTGGCGCTTTCCTGGCCATCGAACAGCCCGGCGTACACTCGTGCATCCTGGCGCACTTTCAGCGAACCGTTGTTGCCCTCCGGCGAGATGATCAGTTGCAGACGACCACGTTTTTTCTGCGCGCTGAAGTGCTCTTGTTGATAGCGCGGCTTGGCGCCGCTGACATCCGGCACGATCCAGATTTGCAGGAAGTGCACCGGTTTGCTCGCCGAGTGGTTGAATTCGCTGTGCGCCACGCCGCTGCCGGCGCTCATCAGTTGCACGTCGCCCGGGCGGATCACCGAGCCAGTGCCCAAGGTATCCTTGTGTTCCAATGCACCTTCGAGCACGTAGGAGAAAATCTCCATGTCGCGATGCGGGTGCTGGCCGAAACCTTTGCCGGCGGCGACGCGGTCGTCGTTGATAACCAGCAGATCGGAGAAACCCTGCTCCCGCGGGTCGCGGTAGCTGGCGAAAGAAAAGGTGTGGAAAGACTTCAACCAGCCATGATTGGCCAGACCACGGTCAGAAGCTTTGCGAAGGGTCAGCATGATGAAATCTCCTTTCAGGACGTTGATTCGTCCGAGTGAGGAGAAGCTTACTGGTTACCGTCAGATGCAATAAGTAGATGAAAATTGAAATACTGTCCTGTTCAGGTTGACAGTTTCGTGGGCCAGTTCACGCAAATTCATGGGCCAGCCTTGATGTTCCTCGCCATAATGCTGCGCTTATATCAGTTCGTCGATTTCAGTGATGGTTTCCCATGAAAACCGTGGCAATGGTGTTGTTCCCCGATTTCTTACTGCTGGATATGGCAGGGCCAATGGAGGTCTTTTCAGTCGCCAATCGCTACCTCAAACCCGAATGTCACTATCAGTTGACAACGCTCGGCACTGAGCGCGGTGCGCTGCGCGCGTCCAACGGCGTAATGGTCCATACCGACCGCCATATCGAGGATGCCAGCGCAGCTTATGACTTGCTGCTGGTACCCGGCGGCCCGGGTGCCTACAACGAAAAACATCCACCGCTGCTCGCCTGGCTCAAAGGTGCGGTCAAACGCGCCGAGCGCTACGGCTCAATCTGCACCGGCGCCTTCGTGCTCGGGCATGCCGGGTTGCTGGATGGCTATCGAGTGACCACCCACTGGAACTACACCGAACGCCTGACCAAAGCTTTTCCCAACGCCAAAGTCGCAACCGATCAGATCTACGTCGAGGATCGCAACCTGATCACTTCCGGCGGAGTAACGGCCGGTATCGACATGGCCTTGGCCGTGGTCGCCGGCGATCACGGCAAAAAGCTCGCGCAGGATGTGGCCAAAGTGCTGCTGGTAGTGATGAAGCGCCAAGGCGGGCAGGCGCAGTTCAGTCCGTTGATGGCCGCAGTAGCACCACACGAAACGCCGATCACCCGCGTACAGAATCATGTGCTGGAGCATCTCGACGAAGCCTTCAGCGTCGAGCGCATGGCCGGGCTGGCGAACATGAGCGCGCGGCACTTCGCGCGGATGTTCACCCGTGAAGTGAACATGACGCCGATGGATTTTCTGCAAAGTGCGCGCATTGATTGCGCACGCAATCTGCTCGAAACCAGCGATCTGCCGCTGAAAACCGTGGCCTACAAAAGTGGTTTCGGCAGCGTTCGGCACATGCGCATTTTGTTCGGTGAAAAGCTCGGCCTGACCCCTGCGCAGTACCGCGAACAGTTCAGCTAGAGCGCTTCTGTCCGTTCTGCGCACTTGTATGTCCGTGCTGCGCCCTGCGTGGTGGTTGTAGCGTCATCGAGGCCTGCCAAGATAGTTGATATGAACAGCGTCCTCGATTTGAACTCAGCGTCGGTCCTGCATTTCGGCCCGTACGCGTTTCATTTGCGCCAACGGCTGATCCTCGATGGGGATCGCCAACTGCGTATGGGCGGGCGTGCACTGGACATTCTGCAAGTGTTGGTCGAGCGCGCCGGTCGGGTGGTCAGCAAGGAACAATTGATCGCGCTGGTGTGGCCGGCTTCGGTGGTTGAAGAGATCAATCTCAGGGTGCACATCGCCGCCCTGCGTCGGGCGCTAGGCGACGGCGAGAACGGCCAGCGCTATATCGTCAATGTGCCGCAACGCGGTTACAGCTTTGTTGCCCCAGTGCGAGGCGATAGCACCGCGCAAGTGGTTTTTGAAACACTGCAAACGCCTCAACATAATTTGCCGGCGCGCCTGACGCCGGTCACTGGCCGAGATTCGCTGGTTGGCAGTCTGGTGCGGCAATTGCCACTGTCGCGGCTGATGACCGTGACCGGGCCTGGCGGTGTCGGCAAAAGCACCGTGGCTCTGCGGGCGGCAGAACTACTTCTGCAGCATTTTGGTGACGGCGTGTGGCAGGTGGATTTTTCGTTGATCGACGAGTCCACACCGATACTCGATCATCTGTTGCAAACCCTCGATACAAACCTGGCTACGTTGACCACGCGCCACGCCTTGCTGGTGCTGGATAACTGCGATCACTTGCGCGAACCCTGCCGGCACTTGCTGGAAAAACTGCTGGATGCAGCTCCACGGCTGTCGATCCTCGCCACCAGTCGTGAACCGTTGCGGGTAGGCCTTGAAACCGTACAACAGCTGCCGCCTCTGACGATTCCCAAAGCCAGCGCACTGAACAGTGTCGCTGAGGCAATGGGCTATTCGGCGGTGCAGTTGTTCGTCAGCCGTGCACGGGCGCGTCAGCAGGGTTTCAAACTGCGCGAGCAGGATTTGCGAGCAGTGTGCGACATCTGTCGGCGACTGGATGGACTGCCATTGGCGATTGAATTGGCGGCGGCGCAGATTGATGCATTGGCGATCATCGGTGTGCACGCGCAGCTGGATAACGGTCTGCAGCTGCTGAGCCACGGTCGAAGGACGGCGGTGCCTCGTCATCAGTCCATGACCGCCGCACTGGAATGGAGTTATCGGCATCTGAGCCATCAGGAGCAACAAGTGCTGCGGCGGCTTTCAGTGTTTCAAATGGCGTTCAGTCTGAAGGCAGTTATTGATGTGATCGGTTGTGAGCTGCTGCCAGCGTCGGTACTGGCAGCGGTGATCGAACGGCTGACGGCCAGGTCGCTGCTTGGCGTGGAGCGCGGCGGTGAGCGTTATCGGATGCTCAATACCATCCGCCGTTTTGCCCGCGAGCAGCTGGAACAGACCGGCGAATCGAAAGAATTTGAACGCCGGCACGCCCGATACATCGCCCATACCCGCAGGGCTTCAGATGTGCAGTTGGCCGTCTAACTCGTCGAGCAACGCACGCACCTTGCACAAGTCAGGCGTGGCATAGCCTTCGGTGAAACGTTGGTAAATCGGCTGCAATAATTCCAGTGCTTCGCGATAGCGCGACTGACGCTGCCACAGCTGCGCCAGTGAAGTGGCACTGCGCAGTTCCCAGGCGAGTGCGCCTTGAGCTTGGGCGATGCACAGCGCCTGCTGCAGAACGGTTTCGGCCGATTGCAGGCAAGGCGCCTCTTGCGCCAGCGATCTATCTGCTTTGGCGCGCAGAATCTCCGCTGTGCTCCAGCCCGCTGCACCGCCTTGTGCCCGCTCCACCAGGGCATCGTCAACAAAAGAGCCGTCCAGCGTGACCATGATTTCCCGAACCAAGCCGCTGCCATCCGGCAACAAGTCAGTCGCCGAATCGGCATCGATCACCTGCGCATAATGCCGCGCCCATCTGTAGAACAGCAGCACCGAATGCTTCTGCGCCTGTTCCAGCAGCAGTCGCAAGAGTGCGCGGGCGCTCTGTTGGTCGCCGTTGTAATGCGCGATCAGGCAACTCGCCAACGCCAGCGTGTAGCAGATCGAGGTGCCGTGGTTGATCTGCACCGCGATGTCCAGCGCCTGGCGCGCAGTACGCCATGCCTGCTCGGGAAAGCCTTGCAGCCACAGCACACGGGCGAGGACGGTCAGTGAAGCGACGCTCTGATCGTATTGCACGCCAAAGCCGTGGGTGAAGCGATTGAGGTTGCCGCTCTGAGCCATGCGTTGAATGACTTGTTCGGCATGCACCCGAGCCTGCTGCTGATCGCCCGCATAGTGCAACGCCAGCACGCGCAGGCGATGGGTGCTCAATGACAATTGCGGATCGCCGTGCAAACCGAGGCGATCAAACTGTTCACTTTGCTCCAGCGCCATCTGGTAATGGCCGCAGCTGAGATTGACCGCCATATGCCCAGACACTGCGCGCAATTGCGCGGCCATGTTGGCGTGTTGTCGGGCAAGATCGTTGGCGTCGACAAACGCTTTGATCGTCTCCGGCGTGCCACCCCAGGTGTGATAACAAGCGCTGCCGAGCGCCAGTTTCAGAGCGATTGTCAGCTGTGGGCAGGGTTGCGCAGATGCATCGAGCAGCCGCAGCGCATGACGTACATGTCCGCCGTATTCCTTGAGCAACGACAACTCTTGCCACAATGGCGCGGAAGTCGCGGTCAGGCGCACGCCGGTTTCCCGCGAGCCGTCCGCGTTCAACGTCCAGTCGAGCGCCGCGCGCAAGTCTTCCAGGCCCCGCGCATAGCGCTCGATCCACAATCCGGTCGGTGTGGTCTGCCAATCGCTTTGCGCCTGATGCATCAATGTCAGGCAGCGCTCGGCGTGGCGTTCGCGGGTGTCACTGAGCTCGACTGCGTGATCGAGTTTTTCCAGCGCATAGCGGCGGGTGGTGTCGAGCAGGCGATAAAACACCTCTTCATCACCGACTTCGACGTTGAGTAACGATTTGGCGACCAGTTGCGTGATCGAAGCGAACACTTCACCCGGCGCAATGTGCTGGCCGACGATCACCGCTGCGGCGGACTCCAGCGTGAAACCGCCGCGAAACACGCTCAGTCGGCGCAGACAGGTCTGCTCGCACTCGGTGAGCAGATTGAAGCTCCAGTCGAGCGTGGCGCGCAGGGTTTCATGGCGCCCGAAAAGGCTTTGTGTGCCAGTCGGCAATCGGCCCTGCAACTGCGTCAGCACACCGTCCAGTCCGAGGCTGGCGACTTGCGCGGCGGCCAGCTCCAGCGCCAGGGGAATGCCATCCAGTCGGCGACAGATTTCGACAACCAGCGGCAGTTCGGCATCGTTGAATTCAAAGTGTTCGTTGGCGGCCATCGCCCGCTCGACGAACAATTGCAGTGCGGAAAAGCGCATGGCCTGTTCGCGCTCGAGCACAGCAATCGGCGGCGGACAATCGAGCGATTCCAGGCGCTGCACAAACTCGCCTTCGGCGCGCAGACTTTCGCGGCTGGTGGCCAGAATATGCACGTGCGGGGCGCCGCGCAAAATGCTCTCACTGAGCAGTGCGACGGCGTCGATCAGGTGTTCGCAGTTGTCGATCACCAGCAGCATCTGCCGCTCGCGCAGGCTGTTGATCAGACACGGCAGTGGTTCACCGTCGTGCAGTGACAAATCCAGCAGTCCCGCCAGGTGCGAGCAAATCAGGCCGGGGTCGTTCAGCGGTGCCAGATCAAGCAGACGTATGCCGTCGCGATAGCGGCCGATCAATTGCTCGGCAACGCGTAACGCGACCGAGGTTTTGCCAATCCCGCCGGGGCCGACCAGGGTGATGCAGCGCTGGCGCGGCAGTTGCGTGATCAGGCTGTCGACCAGCGGCTGGCGGCCGATCATCCGCGCGCGGCGCAGCGGCAGATTATGCCGGCCAACCGCATCGACGCTGGCGCGTGGTTCTATGGCTTGGAGCGCAATCGGCGCGACAAAACTGTAGCCGCGTTGCGCCACGGTAACGATGAAACGCTGCCCGGCCTGACCGTCGCCGAGCGCCTTGCGCAACGCCGCCATGTGCACGCGCAGGTTGATGTCTTCAACCACGCTGTCGGGCCAGACCCCGACCATCAATTGCTGCTTGCTCACCACCTCGCCAGCGTGTGCCAGCAGGATCAACAGAATATCCATGGCGCGCCGACCCAGACGCAGCGGCTGCTCGCCTTCAAGCACCAGCCGTTGTCCGGGATGGATCCGATAGGGGCCAAAACCGATGGCCTGATTCGGGGAAAGACTCAACCGCTCACTCCTGTGCTGCTTTTCATGATCCTGACCTGACGTTGCGACGAACGTGTGACGGGCAGGGCGAACAGCGACTTGAGGGTCACGCCAGCCGTCTGCGCCGCGGTATCCCGGCATATTCCTCAGGATTGGCCGCGAGTGCAATGCATCGCTTTCGCAACAACGCCCAAGCCAAGTCCGCCTCGAGCGTCGCCCCACTGTATTTAAAGGCGCAAACCGGCGGCGTTCAAGCAATCCATGGAGGCGACTGCGGGGGTTTATCTGGTCCGACCCTGGCGCGACAAACTCGCGGCAGGCATCACCCATTCCGGCAGCCTGTGCGGGTGACATGCTCAACACCTTGCTGCAAATGGCGGTGTTCGCGGCGCAACATTCGAAGGCTGCGATCTCTTGATCTTCAAATCCCGAACCTCCCGGCAACGCCACGCAAACGGATTGATCCCTTCGCTGCGAGTGAAGATATGACAGAAGTGCGCCTGATCACAGAAGCCGCATTCCTGGCTGATGTGCGTCAGGCTCAGGTCGGTATGCTGGATCAACAGCTTGGCGCGGGCGATGCGTTGAGTGCGGATCCAGTCCTGCGGTGAGAGCCCTGTGCTGCATTTGAAGGCGCGCGAGAAATGGCTGCGCGACAGCGAGCAGGCGCGGGCCAGGTCAGTGACTTCGAGACTGTCGCCGAGGCGATCGAGAATCAACTGTTTGACCAACCGCTGGCGCTGCGGACTTAACCCGCCGGTACTGTTGCGGCGCGGTTCGCAGGCGGAGGCGAGGGCGACGTTTTGCTGTGTGTGAGCCATGGCCAAAGTCCGTATCGGGGGGAGTGCACCGGCGGTGCTGTCCCTCGGGGCAAAAAACAACGCTGCGCAGAGGCATTCATTGTTGGACGGGGGCCTGAGGCTGACGAGTTAAACGTTGTTAATTCCATCGCCACTGCGTGAACTCAGCACACCGTTGCAAGTCTGGGCGCCGAGGTTCGGGCAGGATGACGACAATATGGGCGGGCCATCGGGGGTCGCGAAAACGGGATCAAACATGAAGAGTCTTGTTAACGGCGCAATTACCTTGGCACTCGCGCTGGGCGTGTCCAACGCGATGGCACAAGCACCGCAAGTCGGCACGCAGGCGCCGGGCTATTTCCGCCTGGCCGTCGGTGACTACGAAGTGACAGCATTGTTCGACGGCTACAACGACCTGTCGCCCAAGCTGTTGCAAGGCATGAGTCAGAGCCAGATCCGCGCATTGCTGGCGCGGCGCTCGATTGAAACGCCGGGCGTACAGACCGCGTTCAACGCGTTCCTGGTCAACACCGGCAAGCAACTGATTCTGGTCGACACCGGCGCTGGCCAGTGCATCGGCGCCACCGCCGGTCAGCTCTCGGCGAACATGCAGGCAGCGGGCTACAAGCCTGAGCAGGTCGACACGATTCTGCTGACGCACCTGCATCTGGACCACGTTTGTGGCCTGGTCGACGGCGAGCAAAAACCGATCTTCGCCAACGCCACGGTCTACGCCGCCAAGGCTGAAGCCGATTACTGGCTCGACCCGCAAGCCCTCGCCAAAGCCCCGGACGGCGCCAAAGCGTTCTTCAAGATCGCCCAGGATTCAACTGCGCCGTACGTTGCGGCCGGGCGCTTCAAAACCTTCGCCGCCGGCCAGTCACCGCTGCCGGGTCTGGTCGACGCCACGCTTGAGGCCGGGCACACGCCGGGCAGCACCACCTACCGCTTCACCTCGCAAAACCAGAGCATCGTGTTCATGGGCGATCTGGTGCACAACCTCGCCGTGCAGTTCGAGCATCCCGAGGTGTCGATCAGCTTCGACGTCAACAGCCAGCAAGCAATCAAAAGTCGCAACGCGGTGTTCGGCGCAGCGGCGGCCAGCAAAACCTGGGTGACGGCTGCGCATCTGCCGTTTCCCGGTATCGGCCACATCACTGCGGTCGACAAACATTTCCAATGGGTGCCCGTGGAATACGGCCCGTACAAACGCGCGGCCAAAGTGCCGTTGATCGAGTAAAGTGCCCACATCTCACGCTCGGCTAAAACAAGGAAAACGTGCCCATGAACCGTAACGATCTGCGCCGCGTCGACATGAATCTGCTGGTGATTTTCGAAGCATTGATGTTCGAAAAGAACCTGACCCGCGTCGCCGAAAAACTGTTCATGGGCCAACCGGCGGTGAGCGCCGCATTGGGCCGCTTGCGCGATCTGTTCGACGATCCGTTGCTGCTGCGCAACGGTCGCGGCATGGAACCGACGGCGCGGGCGCTGGCGATTCTGCAGGAACTGCAACCGGCGATGGACGTGATTTCCGGCGCTGTCAGCCGCGCCAAGGAATTCGATCCGGCGACCAGTTGCGATGTGTTCCGCATTGGTCTTTCGGACGACGCCGAGTTCGGTCTGTTTCCGCCGCTGTTGCGCCAGTTGCAGGAAGAGGCGCCGGGCATCGTCGTGGTGGTGCGACGCGCCAACTACCTGCTGATGCCGACATTGCTCGCCTCGGGCGAAATCTCGGTTGGCGTCAGCTACACCACCGACCTGCCGGCCAACGCCAAGCGCAAAAAACTGCGCGACATTCCCTGCAAAGTCCTGCGCGGCGATGATCGTCCGGGGCCGCTGACGCTCGATGAATACTGCGAGCGTCCGCATGCGATGGTGTCGTTCTCGGGCGACCTGAGCGGCAATATCGACATGGACCTGGCCAAGCTCGGCCGCACCCGCCGCGTGGTACTCGGCGTGCCGCAATTCAGTGGTTTGCGCGCGTTGCTGGCGGGCACCGAGATGATCGCCACGGTGCCGGATTACGCGGCGTGTGCATTGGTCGACGGTTGCGCGTTGCGCGCGGAAGATCCGCCGTTTCCCATCGATGCGGCGCAACTGTCGATGGCGTGGAGCGGGGTGCATGACAACGACCCGGCGGAGAAATGGTTGCGGGCGCGAATCAGTCAGTTCATGTCGGTGACGCTGGATATTCCGGTGGTGTGAATTGCCGTTCGTCCGAAACTGTGCCGTACCTGTAAGTTCTGACAGTGGTGAATTCTCTCCATCCCGTGTCTGATGGGCCCATGCCGAAAATGGCCAGCACTCAAGGGATGGGGATATGCACGCGCCTACTCATGCTCTCGTCACCACCGAACTGCCGCCCCCATCAATACAGGAAAGCCCGCAGACGCAGGAAAGTCGTTCATTCGGCTTGCTGGATCCGGCCCGATTAAGGCACACGCTGACCATTCTGGTCAGATACGACGGGCAGTCATCAGGCAGTTTTACCGTGACTTGGCAAGGCGCACCGGGAACAGGGGTCGAGGGGTCGCACACCACGTCGCGCATTCCTTTTTCCGGGCAAGACCCCCACGAAGTGCGTCTGGATACCGAGTTGGTGACCTTCAATCTCGGCCAGTCCGTTAACGTCTTCTACACCATCTACCCTGATGGCGGGCTGCCGGTGGCATCGCAGCCGCTGATTGCCTATGTACTGCCCATCGCGCTAGGCGACCTTACCCGACCATTGATCAAACAAGCGGATAACGCCGGTCACGGGCTGGTGCTGGATCTGAACAATCTGACTGATTTCAGTTTGCGAATCGATGCCTGGCTGTTGCACAGCATGGGGCAATTCTTCTGGCTCAAACTCAAAGGCACCAACGCCGATGATAGTGTTTTTGAGGCGTCGTTCTGGCAAGCACCGGGCAACGTGATCAACGATGAATTCATCCGCTTCGGTTTCTTCGAGCAGAGTTTTCCTGCTGCAGCACTGCTAGGTCTGAAACATCGCAGCGTGCTGACGCTGGAGTTCATGGCGGCGCTGGAGCGCAGTACAGATCCATCCCGCGCCCAAACATTTGCCCACCGCAACTATGTGCTCCTGACAGAATCAGCCAATGCGCCGAGGATATTGTCGGTTACCGATCTTGATGGAGAAATTCTCGATGGTGCGGACACTCGCTACACCAGTGTCACTCTGAGCGGCAGCACCTCCGGCCCAGTGGATGTATCCGATGGATCGACCTACCTCGATACGGTTAACCCCGTTGCCGGCGTCTGGACGTATGTCGTCGCTGCGCTCACGGGTGGACTGCATGTGTTTACAGTCAAGTTGGCGGATGGCAGCGGCGGCGCCTCAAGTCCACGGCGAATCAACGTCGTACTGCAAAACCTGGAACTGACGATTGCCGAGGCGCCCGACAACGGCACTATTGATCCAATGGCGGCATTGACCAGTCTGACGGCAGTCCTGAATTACAACATGCAGGCCAACGACCGAATCAGAGTCCGCTGGGCTGCTGCCCCGGGCACTCCACCGGGCGGCTCACATACCACCAACACCGTCACGGCGGGTACCACGATTCCCAGGAACATCCCGCTACCGCTTACGCTGCTGGCGTTCAGCCTGGGCAAGCGGGTCACGGTCAGCGCCGAGTATGACCGCGGCACGGCCCCGCCAGCGCCTTTAGGACCTATCCACTTGAACGTGGGCACGATCCCGGCGGATCGGTTCGTTGCGCCAGTCTTTCTCGAGGCGAATGGTACGACGGACTTGATCCTCGCCAATGTGCAAGCCGGCGCTACGCTGCGATTTGGTGTGTGGCCGCATATCGTGCGTGCGCAGGCACTTTGGCTGGACTTTGAGGGTGAAGATGCCAATGGCGGCCCGCACAACCAGGCGATGTGGATGGGCAACGTGGTGGTGAATCAGAGCTGGGTGTTCAATGGCGGTTACAGCGTCACCGTGTTGTTCAGCTATCTGAAGGATCTGCGCCCCGGCAGCACATTGACTCTGCGGTTCAGGGTCAACCTCGACACAGTGGCTAACGCCGCAACGGCTCAGGTTTTTGCCCCGCGCCAGTACACGATTCGGTAGCGCTCGCGAGTGGTTTATGACGTTTAGCCCACGGTGTTTAAGGACGTTTATCGTTACTTGATGAAAGCTACAGCGCCTTGCGCCTTTGCCTACACGTACGCCAGAATCGGCCGGCTTGTGCGCCTTGGGGGCGGGTTCTATTGTTTGCGGGTCGCTGATTGACAGCGATCGGGTTTAGCAGCCCGGGCTTTTCTCTAGACGCACAACGTCCTTTTTCGTGATCAGGTTAATGCCTGTCCGTTCACGTTATGGCGGCTTTGCGTGGGGCACTTCGGTGCGCCGGGTTCTAGAGTCCTGGTCTGCTAACCCACGTACGGCCGCCACCTCTTTCGTTTAGCAGCGAAGTGTGGCGCCCCCAACCACTCTAGAGGCTTTATCAATGATCAAACCAACACCCAACCCACCAGAAACCGACACCACCTCGCCCTACGAATCCCTCGATTCCAAGAAATTCCACGAAGCCGCCGAACGCGCGCTCGATCATTACCTCAATCCGTTCCTGCCGCGCAGACCTGCGCTCAAACCCAACACCATCTACAAAATCTCCCCCGGCATCGACAGCGAAGAACTGCTGGCAAACGCCTGCGAAACCCTGACCTCGGCCAAGGTCATGGCCAACGACTTCGCAGGCATGCTTGATGCGTCGCAGCGGCATGTGCTGTTGGGGATTGCGCAGTTGATCATGCTAGGTGAACTGGCGGTGAATCGGGTGCTGGATAATCTGGAACTGAAGGCTGACAAAGCCCTGTAGGCTTACGAACTGTTGTGGCGAGGGAGCTTGCTCCCGCTGGGTTGCGCAGCAGCCCCAAAAGTATTGCGAGCGCTTCGCACTCGAGCGGGAGCAAGCTCCCTCGCCACAGGTTTCTGCCTGACACAAAAAACCCGCGTCCCGTTTGATCGGGGTGGCGGGTTTTGTTGTTTCACCGCTCAGGTCAGACCGTGTCCACCTTCAACGAATGATCATTGAGGATGCCGCTGAAGTCCTTGACGACCGTTCGTCTTGAAACCCTGTGCACCTGTCAGATCTGACAGGTGCCGACTCTCCGATTTTGCGGTGTGATAGATCACCGCAAAAAGCACTTGAGCGCTACTCCAGGAGATCAAGATGGACATCCAGTCCTCTACATTGAATTCGTTATTTGTATTGGTGCCAGTAATCATCCAGGGCTGGGTATCACCGGTCAAACCTGGCGACCTCGCGCATGGTGGTATCCCATGGTCGATTTACGACGACCAGCCCAATGGGCTTGAGTGTCTGATCGATCCCTGGACAGAACAGAAAGCACGTGGGGCAACGTTGGTCGTCGATGATCGCGTTGACTTGTACCTCAATAATGACGCCAACGCTGTTACAGGTCATACGGTCAAGAAAGGGGAAGAGCAGCAGCGCATCCTTTTGTATGTGCCTAAGGGACGACTGATTCACGGTGTAAACAGATTGCATTACACGGTGAAGCGCGCTGGCGGGAATATCGGCGAGAACTCGCGGGATCTATTCGTGCTCTACCACCTTCGACACGCCGATACGTTGGACTTGGTTATCCCGCCGAAGAACATAACCAGCGGAATCGGTCCCGTCGACGGGGTGCAGGGTGTTGAGTTCGGATTTACTTATAACAACCGCCGGGCATTTGACAGCATTTTGTTTCTGCTGGGCGATACATCTGTCAGCTTTGATGTTCCCGCTGCACCGGCGCCCATTACCTGCAAGTTGTTCACCGATACGTTCGAGAAGGCGGGTGACAACCCGCGTGCAGTGACCGAGTTCCTGGTTATCGATCAGTTGGGCAACGTCGTTAAGTCGCCAGCAAAGTCGCTGGACATCCATATCCGCCGGCTGGATTTGCCGGCGCCCACCGTCAAGGGCCAGACGGGCAACAATTTCACCCCGACCCAGCAGGATGTGAGCGTGTTGGTGCCTCCGGGCACGCTGCTGCCCACCGACAAAATGTACGCCATCTGGAGAGGCGCGATCAGCACGCCGGCGGCCTCATTCACCAGTCCGAAGCGCTTGGTCAGTGCCGGTCTGGAGGTTGTGGTCCCGCGTTCGGTGCTGGCTTACAGTTTGAGCAAAGTTGTCGAGGTCATCTACTTCATTGAGCGTAATGGCGTGTCAACAACTTCGAAACCTCTGCTTCTGAATATTCTGCCTCTGCCGGTCACGGCATTGATCTCGCCGAAAATTTTGGAGGTGGATGTAAACAACGTGCTGGACGTCACCGCACTGGGCGCCAGCAACGCCACGATTCACGCTTTGCTCTTTACATTGATTGAGGACTACCAGCCGTGCTGGTTATCAGTCGAAGGCAAGAAGTCAGACGGGACGGCGCATAAACTTGATTTGTGGAAAGGCTTACCGTCGCGGGTCAATTCAACGTGGGTCAAACAAGGTTTCTGGCCGCGAGCGCTGGCCAACACCTTTTTGAAACAACTTGGGGATGCCACTCTACTCACGATCAAGTTCAAGGTGTCGATGGACAAGAGCAATGTCGAGGCGACAGCGCAGGTGTTTCCGGATCGGGTCTACAAAATCAGGGCTGTGGCACTTGTGGTTCCGACGCTTCAAAAAGTGCTTGCCGGTACTATCGAAGTTCTGGAAGGCGAGAGCACCATCAGCACGTCATTGATAATCAGCGGCACAGCGAGTGCGCACGGTGAGGTGGAGGCGTATCAGGGGCGCGGTGCGACTGCGGTTTCCCTGGGTAAGGCGACTGCTGATAAGTCGGGATACTGGGAGCGTCCGATAGCTCTGCAACTGGGCGCCAAGCGCGTGTATGTCAAGTCTCTATACCATCCAAGTGCTGACGTATTCTCCAACGTTCGAAACTTCAACGTGGTAGCGAACAGCGTGCCGCAATTGCTTTTGATTACCGATTCTGGCGGTGTGGAAATTCCGCATAACGGTACGACTATTGGCGCATCAATTATCGTGAGCGGAGTTGGCCCGCCGAATACAACACTCGATCTTGTAAACGGTGGGGCGTTTATACCGGGAGGCGCTGAGATTCAGGTTGATGGGCGGGGTATATGGAAGTTTGAACTGAAGAATCTTGTGGTCGCTACTTACAACCTGCAGGCGAGGAGGAAAGATGGGCCGGTATCCAATGCGCGGAATGTGATTGTCGTTGCCGTCGTCGCGCCAACGATCATCAAAGTGACCGAAAACACCGCCACCGGTACACCCGTTGCAAATGGTGGGTCGACTACGGCGACCACTCTGGTCATTGCCGGCAAGGCCAGCGCGGGTCAACAACTTCAGGTACTGAAAGGCACGGATGTGGTCACCACGCTGACGGTCGGGCCTACAGGTGATTACTCGTACACCGACGTTGATCCGGCGTCGGGTGCGCGCATTTATACGGTCAAGGGGCTGTATGGAGCGTCGCCGGTATCGGCGGCGTGGACAGTAACTGTCGTCTCGGCCCTGAGCATTGATACATCACCTCTAAGGCTCGCAGCGGCTCACTACATTTCAAGAAATTGGCCACTAGGTTTGCCCGCCCAAATCCCTCCGGCCGGTGCTCATGCCACTAGATCTGCGCGAGGTGGCGAGGAGCCTTATAAATATTCTTCAAGCCAGCCGACAAAAGTCCTAGTCGATCAAAACGGCTATGTCGTTTCGGTAGGGAATGGCTCGGCAGTCATCACGGCAGAAGACGCTGGGGGCCAAAAGGTCCAATATTCTGTAACTACAGCTAACGTTTTTGAGTTTGGTAAAGAGATCGTGAACTTTCGGGGCACCTATCAGCAATGTGTCCAGCAAGCTCAACGAGAAGGCCGACAAATGATTAGCCTCGCCGTGCTTCGGGAGGCGTATGCACAAGGGACTGGTTCATACCATAGCCTTGAGGCTTGGCTCACTGACTCACCGAGTGGAGGCGTCAGGGTTGTGTATTCAACTGCCCCTTCATTTGTGAAGACAAGAAATGCATCTGAAAGTGAGTCACTTATTCTCGCTGGTTGTATAAAACCTAGATGAAGCCTAACCAAGGCTGATCGGTCGTACTCTCCTGTGCGGGAACGCTTTTACGTACGCTCCGCGTTCTGCGTCGGATGGGACAGAAAAGGGAACGCATTTATTTACCAGTCCCAACCAAGAAAGCCGCACTCCTGTTAAAAAGGGCGTGCGGCTTTTTCTGTTTAAGCCAAATTCGCTGAAATCGTTGAATAGTGTTTAAGCCTGGGGAAAAAAAGGGGACGCATTTATTTTCCAGCCCCAACTAAGAAAGCCCGCGCTCCTACTCATAGAGGAGCGCGAGTTTTTGTTTAAGGTCAATCTGAAGCCTTCGTTGAATAGTGTTTAAGGCTATGTCCGCAAAGCCACACAGCCTTGCGCCTTTGCCTACACGTACGCCAGAATCGGCCGGCTTGTGCGCCTTGGGGGCGGGTTCTATTGTTGGCGGGTCGCTGATTGACAGCGATCGGGTTTAGCAGCTCGGTTAATCTCAAGGCACGTCGGTTTCGCCATTGTTGTTTTATGGCGGCTAGCGTGGGGCACTTCGGTGCGCCGGGATCCTTGAGCCTGGTCTGCTAACCCGCGTTCAGCCGCCACCTGATTCGTTTAGCAGCGACGGATGACGGCTCCATTCTCAAGGAGTTTCACCATGATCAAACCAACACCAAATCCACCAGAAACCGACACCACCTCGCCTTACGAATCCCTCGATTCCAAGAAATTCCACGAAGCCGCTGAACGCGCCCTCGACCATTACCTCAACCCGTTCCTGCCGCGCAGACCTGCGCTCAAACCCAACACCATCTACAAAATCGCCCCCGGCATCGACAGCGAAGAACTGCTGGCCAACGCCTGCGAAACCCTGGCCTCGGCGAAGGTCATGGCCAACGACTTCGCCGGGATGCTAGATGCGTCGCAGCGGCATGTGTTGTTGGGGATTGCGCAGTTGATCATGCTCGGGGAACTGGCGGTGAATCGGGTGCTGGATAATCTGGAACTGAAGGCTGACGCGAGCCCTCAGTAACACGCGGTCCTGTGGCGAGGGGATTTATCCCCGTTGGGTTGCGCAGCAGCCCCAGAACCATTCAACCTGGTTATTGCTGATACACCGTGTTTGATGGTTTTGCGACTGCTGCGCAGCCGAACGGGGATAAATCCCCTCGCCACAGGGGATGGTGGGCAGCAGTTGGAGGTTGCGTAGCGTTCGGCGTTCAAGAGAGCACACCTGTTCAATTTCCCCTTGATCGATCGTTGCACCATAACGGGCAATGATCGATCACGGGTGGCCCCATGCAATCTTCCCAACGCAATGACCAGGCGCTAAGCCTTGGCTTGCTGTTCCTGCGGGTAACCGGCGGACTGTTTCTGCTGTGGATCCACGGCCTGCCCAAGCTGCTGGACTTCACTGCGCAACTGCAACTGATCGAAGACCCGTTCCACCTCGGTGCCCACCTCACGTTGATCCTGGCGATTTTCGCCGAAGTCGTCTGTCCGCTACTGATCGTCGCCGGGGTTCTGGCGCGATTGGCGTGCTTGCCTATTCTCTTTGTGCTGCTGGTGGCGCTGTTGGTTGTGCATCCGCAATGGAGTGTGGCCGAGGGGCAGTTCGGCTGGTTGCTGCTGATTATTTTCACCACTGTGTTTATCGCCGGGCCGGGACGGCTGGCGCTCAATGTTCGTTTGCCCGGAGTGTTTCGTTATGCCTGATGCCCAATCCCTGAAAAAACCGGGGCCCGACGAGACGGTCACGTTGATCGTCAAGCACCGGGTCAAGGCCGGTTTCGAGGCGCCGTACGAAGCCTGGCTGCGCAACATTGTCAGCGTGGCGGGGCGTGAGGAAGGGCATTTGGGCGTGGATGTGATGCGCAGCCAGCAGGGCGGGCTCGCGTTGTTCACTTGCGTGTTGCGCTATTGCTCGACCGACGCGATGCAGCGCTGGCTCGATTCGCCGCAGCGCCAGGCGCTGGTCGATGAAGCCGCGCCGATGCTCGCCGATGGTGATGTGACGGAGGTCAACGCCGCCAATGAATTCTGGTTCACGCCGCAGACCGATGCCGCTGCGCCGCCACCGCCGCGCTGGAAACAAGCCGTGGTCACGCTGTTTGTGATTTTGCCCCACACCTTGCTGGTGCCACTGATCTGGGGGCCGTTGCTGCGCCTCAATGCGTTTCTGTCCAACTACGTGATCGCCACATTTCTGATCACTGTGACCATCGTGGTTTCGGTGGTGTACGTGTGCATGCCGCTGGCGACGCGTCTGTTCGCCCCATGGCTGCAAGCCAAAAAACCTGAATCCAACACCAATCCGCCGCGCTGATCCGGCGGATTCCGGCTTTGTTTCACTTTTACCGAAGGAACTGCGATGAACGCCAATGCTGATCTGATTCTGTTCAATGGCCAATTTCATACCGTAGACCGCACCAAACCCCTCGCCAGTGCCGTGGCGATCAAGGATGGCCGCTTCGCCGTCGTCGGTAACGATGCCCAAGCCATGGCCCTGCGCGGCGCCGGAACACAAGTGGTCGACCTCAAGGGCCGCTGCGTGATCCCCGGTCTCAACGACTCGCACTTGCACCTGATCCGTGGCGGTTTGAACTACAACCTCGAACTGCGCTGGGAAGGCGTGCCGTCGCTGGCCGATGCGCTGCGCATGCTCAAGGATCAGGCTGACCGCACGCCAACCCCGCAGTGGGTGCGCGTGGTCGGGGGCTGGAATGAATTCCAGTTCGCTGAAAAACGCATGCCAACCCTGGAAGAAATCAACCAGGCCGCGCCGGACACGCCGGTGTTCATCCTGCACCTGTACGACCGCGCGCTGCTCAACCGCGCTGCCCTGCGCGTAGCCGGTTACACCCGCGACACGCCGAATCCGCCGGGTGGCGAGATCGTGCGTGATGCCAACGGCAACCCGACCGGCATGCTGGTGGCGCGGCCGAACGCGATGATTCTGTACTCGACGCTGGCCAAAGGGCCGAAGCTGCCGCTGGAATATCAGGTCAACTCGACCCGGCAGTTCATGCGTGAACTCAACCGTCTTGGCCTGACCAGTGCGATCGATGCCGGCGGTGGTTTCCAGAACTACCCGGACGATTATCAGGTGATCGAGCAGTTGGCCAAGGATGAGCAATTGACCATCCGCATCGCCTACAACCTGTTCACCCAGAAGCCCAAAGAAGAGCTGAGCGATTTCCAGAACTGGACCGGTAGCGTCAAGTTGCACCAGGGCGACGACTTCCTGCGCCACAACGGCGCTGGGGAGATGCTGGTGTTCTCGGCAGCCGACTTCGAAGACTTCCTCGAACCGCGCCCGGACCTGCCGCAGACCATGGAACAGGAACTGGAGCCAGTGGTGCGGCACTTGGTCGAGCAGCGCTGGCCGTTCCGTTTGCACGCCACTTACAACGAATCCATCAGCCGCATGCTCGACGTGTTCGAGAAGGTCAATCGCGACCTTCCGTTCAACGGCTTGCCGTGGTTCTTCGACCACGCCGAAACCATCACCCCGCAGAACATCGAACGCGTGAAAGCGCTGGGCGGCGGCATTGCGATTCAGGATCGCATGGCGTTCCAGGGCGAATACTTCGTCGACCGCTACGGCAAACAAGCCGCCGAAGCCACACCGCCGATCAAACGCATGCTCGCCGAAGGTGTACCGGTTGGCGCCGGCACCGACGCCACGCGGGTCTCCAGCTACAACCCGTGGACTTCGCTGTACTGGATGGTCAGCGGCCGTACCGTTGGCGGTCTGGCGCTGTACGAAGAAGGTCTGCCGCGCACCACGGCGCTGGAATTGTTCACCCACGGCAGCGCCTGGTTCTCGTCCGAACAGGGCAAGAAGGGTCAGATCAAGGTCGGGCAACTGGCGGATCTGGCTGCGTTGAGCGCGGACTTCTTCCACGTCGAAGAAGAAGCGATCAAGTGGATCGAGTCGGTACTGACCGTGGTTGGCGGCAAGATCGTGTACGCCGCCGATGACTTCGAAAAACTCGGCCCGGCCAGCGTGCCGGTACTGCCGGACTGGTCGCCGGTGGTGAAAGTCCCGGGCCACTGGCGCCCGAATTCGCCATTGCAGGCGCAAGTGCACCAGTGCAGCGGCCCGTGTGGCGTGCACTCGCACAGCCATGAAAAGGCCCGCCTGTCGAACGCTCCGGTCAGCGACTTCGCCGGGTTTTGGGGCGCGTTCGGTTGCTCCTGCTTCGCTTTCTGATTGCTTTTAAAAGCGTCGGCCCGCTTGGTCGGCGCTCAGCGCAATAACCATCCATCGAGGAGTTTCACATGAGCAACGTTCCTTACAAGCGCCTGAACAAAGACGATGCAGTTGTGCTGTTGGTCGATCACCAGACCGGTCTGATCTCGCTGGTGCAGGACTTCACACCGAACGAGTTCAAGAACAACGTTTTGGCATTGGGCGACATCGCCAAGTTCTTCAAACTGCCAACCATCCTCACCACCAGCTTCGACGCCGGCCCGAACGGCCCGATCGTGCCGGAACTGCGCGAGCAATTCCCGGACGCGCCGTTCATTCAGCGTCCAGGCCAGATCAACGCCTGGGACAACGAAGACTTCGTCAAAGCGATCAAGGCGACTGGCCGCAAGCAACTGATCATCGCCGGTGTGGTGACTGACGTTTGCGTAGCGTTCCCGACCCTGTCGGCGCTGGCGGAAGGGTTTGAAGTGTTTGTGGTGACGGATTCGTCCGGCACCTTCAACACCACCGTGCAGCAAGCGGCGTGGGCGCGGATGTCGGCGGCTGGCGCTCAACTGCTGAACTGGTTCTCGGTGGCTTGCGAGCTGCAGGGCGACTGGCGCAACGATATGGAAGGCCTGGCGAATCTGTTGTCGAACCGCCTGCCGAACTATCGCAATCTGATCAACAGCTATACCAAGTTCACTGAGAAGTGATTGGGTGAGAGGGGAGATGCCTGCTGAAGAGCGGGCATTTTTTTGGCTGTTGGATCGGGTTTCAGATTGGGATCGCTGACCCTCACCCCAGCCCTCTCCCGGAGGGAGAGGGGGCCGACCGTGTTGGATTTGCGAGTTACATCGACCTGAAAATTCTGAGTCGAGCTCAGGCCTCGAATAGCGTGAAGATCAGCCCCCTTTCCCCCTCGTCCCCTTGGGGGAGAGGGCTGGGGTGAGGGGGTAAAGATCTCAACGCTGACAAAGCATTCCAAACCATAAACCTCAGCGCCTTTGCAGCCACCCCAAAAACCCACCTTTCCTCACCGCCACCGGCGCAGCCACCAATGCCAACCGACTGCTCTGCTGCCGCACCGCCTGCAACTTGTTCAGCGCGCGTCCAACCTCGCCACGCTGGCCCATGCACTGGCGAGTCAGCTCTTTATCGAGGCGATAAATGATCGAAGACGTCAGCGCAGTGAACGTCGCCTGTGAAGGCGTATCCGCCAGAATACTCTGCTCACCCATTACTTCACTCGGCCCCATGCGCCCGGCTTCAGCCTGGCCGTTGCCGTCGGTCACCGTTGCGCTGACCACGCCCGTGGCAATCACAAACAGACTGTCCGGCACTTCATTCAGATCCAGCACCACCTGGCCCGCGCTGTACTGCTGCGCGACCATCGATTCGGCCAGGCGATCACGTTCATCAGGGCTCAACGAGCGGAAGATTTTCACTTCATCAAGCAACGCGCGAGCGCGGGACGAAGGTTCGATCACGCCGTCGGGATGGCGGGAAATTCCCGCGGCTTCGAGATGGCGGTGGGCGAGGTCAAACAGTTGATTGCGCACTTCGCCTTTCTTGCCCAGCTCGGCGATAAACCCGCTGGCCACGTATTCGGACATTTCTTCGCCAGCCTCTTTCAACACCACTTTGGGCGCGGGCGACAACAGCAGACTGCTGCTGCCTTGCAGCGTGCGGTCGAGGGCATCCAGTACGCGGCGCGGGCGGATGTGGTTGGGCACTTTGATGCTGATCGACACGCCGTGCATGTTGTTTGGGCGGCTGAGGTTGACAATCTTGGCTTTGGCCGCCACCGAGTTCGGCACCACGGCCATGGTTCCGGCGCTGGTCAGCAGGTGTGTGGCGCGCCAGTCGATGTCGAGCACCTTGCCTTCGACGCCGTCGATCACCACAAAATCGTCCACCTGATACGGTTTGGTGGTGTTGAGCACGATTCCCGAGAACACGTCGGCCAGAGTGCTTTGCAGCGCCAGACCGACGACGATGGCGACCACGCCGGAGGTTGCGAGCAAGCCTTTGACCGGCAGTTCCAGCACGTAACCGGCAGCGGCGACGATGGCCACCAGAAACACCAGCGCACCGATCACGTCTTGCAGCAAGCGACCGCTGTGACCGATGCGGCGCATCAGCAGCAGGCCAATCACTTCAGTCAGCACGCGCGCCGCGTACAGCCACCAGAGAATTCCCAGGGCCGTTGCGCCGAGTTGCGCGACACGGTCATCAGCGAACAACGGCGCCTGCAACGGGCTGACGCCGGCATTGATGATCAGCGCACTGAACGCCAGAAACAGCGCCAGCCGCACACCGACCCGCGGTGCACGATGCTTGAACGGGGCGAGGTGCCAGAGTGCGGTGTCGAGCACCAGCAGCAGGGCGCTCCAGGACAGCAGGTGGGTGTAGAAGAAGGACATGGGGATTCTCCGAGCCGGATGGAAATCTGTGGCGAGGGAGCTTGCTCCCGCTTGAGTGCGCAGCACTCACAAAATCTCCACTGTTTTGTAGATTCTGGGGTCGCTTCGCAACCCAGCGGGAGCAAGCTCCCTCGCCACAAAAAGCAGCTTTGCCACACAAAGGTGGCAAAGCCTTGGGACTCAGTTCAGGTGAGTCTTGAGTTCAGCCGCAGCCTGACGTACCGCCGCTTTCACTTCCGGAATCTGACTCAGCGGATTCAGCAGACCGAAGTCATGAATCATCCCGTTGTAGCGCACCGAGGTCACCGGTACACCCGCCGCGTCGAGGTGGCGAGCGTAACCCTCGCCTTCATCACGCAGCACGTCGAACTCTGCGGTCTGCACCAGCGCGGCGGGCAGGCCTTTGAGCTGTTCGGCGCTGGCGTTCAGCGGCGAGGCATGGATCTGCGCGCGCTCGGCCGGGTTGGTGGTGTAGTTGTCCCAGAACCACTGCATCATGCCTTTGGTGAGGAAATGGCCTTCGGCGAATTGCTGGTACGAACCGTCGTCGAACTGCGCGTTGGTCACCGGCCACATCAACAGTTGGAAGCGCAGCGCCGGAGTTTTCTGTTCCTTGGCCATCAACGCGACGACTGCCGCCATGTTGCCGCCGACGCTGTTGCCGGCGACTGCCAGACGCTGGCCGTCGACGCCGATCTCTTTGCCGTGCTCGGCCACCCATTTGGTTGCGGCGTAAGCCTGGTTGATCGCGGTCGGGTACTGCGCTTCCGGCGACGGCGTGTAATCGACGTACACCGCCACTGCACCAGAACCCACCACCAGATCACGAATCAGGCGTTGGTGAGTCGGGAAATCCCCCAGCACCCAGCCGCCACCGTGGAAGAACATGAACACCGGCAACTCGCCTTTGACCTTGGCCGGACGCACGACTTTGAGGTTGATGGTCTGGCCGTCGACGGTGATCGCCTTGTCGCTGACTTCCACCCCGGACAGATCCACCTTCACCGAAGCCTGAGCACCGGTCAGCACTGCACGCGCGTCCTTCGGGCTGAGTTGTTCCAGCGGTTTGCCACCGCCAGCGGCGAGGGCGTTGAGGAAGGCTTGGGTGTTGTGTTCGACGCCGGTCGGTTCTGCGGCGAATGCGTTGCCGATGGACAGGGCAAGGAGGGAAGCGGTCAGGGTTTGTTTGAAGTTCATGTTCAATTCCATTTTCGATAAGTTGAGTTGTGGTGTTTTCAAACCGTGGACACAGATTAATAGGGTGCCGTGGTGTGAAAAAGCGGCTATAAAGCGTTTAACTGTCCACCAGAGAGTGACAATGAACCCGTTCGAAGACATGCGTATTTTTTGCCAGGTCATGGACTCCGGCAGCTTCACCGCAGCGGCTGATCAGTTGGGCCTGTCCAAGCAGTTCGTCAGCCGTCGCTTGATGCAGTTGGAGGAGCGCCTCGGCGTGCGCTTGCTCAACCGTTCGACCCGGCGCCTCGACGTCACACCACTGGGCCAGAGCTATTACGAGTCGGCGCTGCGCTTGCTGGGCGAAGTCGAACAGGTCGAGCAAGGCATCGCCGGGCAGACCGCCGAGCCGCGCGGGGCGATTCGTCTGAGTGCGCCGTTGTCGTTTGCTGTGGCGCACCTTGGCTGCCTGTTGCCGCTGTTCTTGCAGCGTTATCGCGAAGTCACGGTGGAAGTCGACTTGAGCGACCGCCCGGTGGATCTGCTCGGCGAAGGCTATGACCTGGCGCTGCGCATCGGCGTGCTGGAAGACTCGACGTTGATCGCGCGTCGCATCGCCAGCATCGAGCGTGTGTATTGCGCCAGCCCCGCGTACCTCGCCGAACGCGGCACGCCGCTCAAACCTGAGGACCTGCACAACCATGACTGCTTGCCTTACGGCCACGGGCGTTCGGTGCAATGGCGATTCGATGCGGGGCAGGGCAAGCCGGTATTGGTGAATGTCACTGGCCGCATGCGGGTCAACAACGGCGAGTTGCTCAGGGACGCGGCGGTGCAGGGAATGGGGATTACCTATCTGCCGACGTTCATTGTGGGCGCAGCGCTGAAGGATGGGCGGCTGGTGCCGGTGCTGGATGACCTGCGCCCTGAGCCCTTGACCCTTTCGGCGGTCTATCCACAACACCGCCAGGCCTCGCGCCCGGTGCAGGCGTTGATCGAGTTTTTGCGCGAGCGCCTCAACCAGAACGCAACCACGAACCCCCTGTAGGGGCTACCGCAGGTGGGGCTTACAAGATTGCAACAATCTGGATGGTCGGGCTGATCTAGACTCGGGCCGCTCAATCACGAGCATCGTCCGGAGTGCGCCATGGAAGTGCCAAACAACAAAAACGCCATCGAAAGCAATCGACAGGCGTGGAACGATTCTGCCCGTCATCATCAGGAGTCGCCTGACTGGCAGGTGTTGCTGAGCGAGGTCATACAGGCCGATTTTTGCTGCCTCGACGACACGTTGCGCGGGTTGCTGGAGCAGGTCGGCGTTGAGGGTAAAGACGTCGTGCAACTGGGCTGCAACAACGGTCGTGAAAGTCTTTCGCTGTTTGCGTTGGGGGCGCGGCAGGTGGTGGGGGTTGATCAGTCGGCCGCATTCCTTGAGCAGGCGCGGGAGATCAACGCGCGCTCACCGCACCATGGTGAATTCATCGAAGCCGATATCCATCACTTGCCGATGTCGCTGCACAACCGCTTCGACGTGGCGCTGATCACCATCGGCGTTCTGAACTGGATGCCCGATATTGGCGAATTTTTCCGCCATGTGGCCTCGACTCTCAAGCCGGGCGGTCGTTTGGTGATCTACGAAACTCATCCGTTTCTGGAGATGGTTGATCCCGAGGGCGAAGACCCGTTTCGCCTGGAGACGTCGTACTTTCGCAAACAACCGTTCGTGCAGGAACAGCCGATCGTCTATGCGGGCAAGGTCGAGCAGCAGTCAGCGGCATCGTACTGGTTCGTGCACACCCTTGGCGCGATCTTCACCGCTGCCATCGAAGCGGGCCTGAACATCAGCCACTTCAAGGAATACCCGCATTCGAACCGCGAAGAGGTGTACGACCAATACCTGAACCGCGAGGCGCAGATGCCGTTGTGCTTTACCTTGGTTGCCAGCAAAGTCTGAAACTCTGCAGTGCCTATACTGGCCCCATCGCTGCATTGGTATCTACACATCTCCCGATCCTGGTCTATAAAGGGACGGCATGGATATCAAATGACTGGGCTAGATGCCCGCCTGATAAAACGATACGACGAGTTAGTCATGGGA